>JBHHXV010000239.1:0-3721 GCA_046757225.1 bacterium | reverse complement strand
GTTTTCGGTTTTAAAACCACTTTGCAGTTCGGGCATTCATAGAAAAATTGACAGGCATCGGTCGGCATGGTTTCCGTTTTTTTGTGCCCGCAGTCAGGGCATGTAATTTCCGATTGTAACATCATCTTCTTTCTCCCAATAAAGCAAATTATTCTCCATAATGTTCTGACTCAACAACAACCCGAATCACCGCAGGGATTGGGATTGTCCGGTTCCAAATAGACCATATACCCCGGATTTTCCTTGATCTGTTTGACGATCCGGCAGTCGGTTTCCTTTCCCTTATACTGCTTAACCGGAAACCTGACTTTTGCATGGCCGATCTTTCTTTTGGGGTCAGGGCTGCTGAAATCCACTTCCAGAATTTGATCATCTGTCAATCCGGCCCGTTTCAGGGCTTTCTTTACCGAGAAATTACAGCCACTGCAAGTCATCCCCCTCACAAAGTAATAACGTTCTACAAATTCTCCTTTGGATTGATCTGGCATTTGAACATTATTTTCCGATAGGGCGGCAATGGAGGGAAAAAAGGTAAAAACAGCCACTAATGATACAGCCGCCCACAGCACGACTTTGTTGATCCGGTCAGATTTCGAATTGGCGCAAGAGCTGTCAGCCCCGCATTCAGACTTTTTCCGGTAAGTAAAATAAAAACCGGTTCCCAGGAAAAGGACCGAGATTACGATAAAAAGCGGCCGGTATTCTTCAAATTGACTGATGAATCCTGCCCCGCCGATTCCCAGGAGGGCAAACACCACCGGCCCGATGCAGCAGGCTGACGCCAGAAAGGCGCTGATGACACTTCCGGTGAGGGTGGTTTTTCTGAACTTATCCGCTTTCATTGCTGTTCACCTCCCCCTAACGCTTTCAAGATTACACATTCATTTACGGCAACTCCCCGGCGGCAACTGGTTATCAGGTCATGTAAAACAGATTTCATACTCTCCAGCACACGGATCTTTGTTTCGATGTCGGCTATTTTATCCTCCGCCCGTTTCCTGATATCATCACAGGTAACCTTCGGGTCGGTTTGCAAAGCCAATAACTCTTTGATCTCTTTGAGAGAGAATCCAAGGCTTTTGGCTTTCTTTACAAAGAGAATCCGGGAAATTGTTTCATACGGATAGTGCCGATACCCGGATTCCTTCCGGGGCGGTTGCTCGATCAGTCCTTCCCGTTCGTAAAACCGGACGGTCTCCACTCCTACTCCCGCCAAACCGGCTATCTTTCCAATGGTGAGTGCTTTCATGATCATCTCCTCTCTTTTCATCTTAAGTTTACACTCCGTACTATACTACGGAGTCAAGCGCTTTTTTAATGTTTTTTGAAAAAAGTGGGAATGGAAAGATATGAAAAGGAAAGATCGAGACAGGAAATGTGGTGGATTATACCAGCCCAAGAGAAAAATTAATGGGTACCCCCAGCCTTACTGCTTGGGTTGTTGATCCTTTTCGGTACTTTTTGGTTCCTGAGATCCTTTAAAACTGATAGCAGTCATGACCTCTTTAGTGAGACAGGCAGTGCACAGCTGTTTTTTCAGAGCCATGAGCTGCTCGCCCAAATCGCTGATATCAATGCCGAATTGTCGAACCGTGGTGTGCTCCGGATCACCCGGCTCGTACCAGGTTCTGGCCAGGCATTGAAGGGCACTTCCTTCTTTTTCCAGACAATTGCTGATTTCGTAAAGAAAGGTTCCTAAATCGGTAGTTCTATCCGCTTGAATTTTCATTATAAATCTCCCTTCGTGGACGTGATGAAACCATTGTCTATAAGAAGAAGTCAAGAAGAAAGATGGCATAGACCATTGCCAGGCAATGGTTTACGCAATTGTCTCCTCCAGAACGATATCCACCTCGGCCAGTTGAGGAATTAAGTCTCCGGAAAAAATGCTTTTGTACCGGACCTTTACCTGACGGACTATACAGGTGATTTCGTAGAGATCGCCGAAGATGAAAATCACCCTGTGAGGCGGGGATTTCAGGGCGGTTCCAGAATGTTCCGGGTACAGGAGAGACTGGAGCCAGGCAACCTTTTCCTTCACCTCTCCCTTGAACCAAAATAGCGAAAACCGAATTTGCCTGGCGCCTCCCGCGATGAATTGATGCCGGGGGTGGGAAATCCCAGGAATGCGGATGTCGGCGTAAGAGGCCGATTTGCTGTCGTTGATTTCATCCGGGTTATATTGGAATTCCAAACGTTCCCTGGTAGTGACATCAACAATGTAACCATGAATACCCATAATCAGAAGTCCGGCTTCGTAATGTCTTCGAGGATGCTCAATTTCCCGGCAACCACCGTGTATATCTTATTGGTAGAAGTCTCTACCTCCACATCGAAATGATAAGAAGCGATGGCAACATCCTGGGTATCGTCTGGTATCAGGTAAATTTCAAGTTTACCGTTAACCGCATCAACTATGTTGATTTCACTCGGATCCGTCGTGCTTTTTTTAATGATATAGGCGGTATCGCCTTTCTTTTTCTTTACCGAGAATTTCACGGTGGACCCGGTCAGATTGGCGGGGCCGTTTTCATCCGAGACCGTTACTTCTAAAGTCCGGCTGTCTCCCCGGTAGAGTTCTATGTCGCTTGATTTCATGTTTCCCTCGATGATGCCTACAAGTTGGCTTACGGTTTTAATGGTGCCTGTAAGCTGGTGTTTCTCACGAATGGTTCCTTCCAGCTTAGAAACCACCACAATATCGATTCCGCTTCCGGCAACGGTTTTCTTATCCGTATCGAAACCACCGCTCATCACCCCCAGGAGGTCCATAACTCAGACCTCGGTTCTGGTAAGTTTTGTGGTATTTCCGCTGGTGATGACAGCTACCCCTTCAATCTTTTTGAGTAATCCCGGACCGCCGCCGGCAACATGTCCCAGAGCATTGGCAACTGAGTCATAAATGTAGACGTTGCCGGAGGTAGCTTTGCCGTTGATGTCGTAGACGAAATCATCCATCACACAGTTGAAACCAAGCGCGCCTTTGATCAGGGTGATTTCCGAAGCCAGGTCAGCCGGATGTTTGTCCGTTTTCTCCTGAATCTGGATCAATTTGGTTTCGTTGTCATTGGTGTAGATGATCAGAACCTTTGACCGGCAGCCGGAAGCACCGATGATTGCCGTTATAACGGTGGCATCCAGTTCGCTATCGGTCAGGAGAATGTAATAAAGCCCGGTTCCCAACTCTCCCACAGTATTTGCAGTATCGGTATATGCTCCCGCGTCCTGAGAAATCTGCATGGTCACCGCTTTATTGACTGCCGGGGAATGGCCGTTATCGGTAACCATCCCGAAAACTACCAGGCGGCTTTTGCCTCTCTGAGTATGGATAACCGGTTCAACCTGAGCCATCGACTCCAGCGTGATCCCCCCGATCCCGAAACCGCCCACCAGAAAAGAAGCGGTCTCTTCTCCTAATCCGTATAAGAGCATCAGGTCATCCTGTCTTTCTGGGCCACCCCTTCGGTGGGAGGGGTCCAACTGGCGCCGCTCGATTTCTTCATGGCTCCGCTCATAGAGATGGACACGTCATCATCCCGATAGACTGTCTCTTCTCCAGGAGTACTGATTCCAGCATCTTTTCGATTCAGGAAATATTGTTTCAGTTTGTAGAACCAGTACCCCATCTTCCCGACGCTGAAAGTATTGTCATCAACCTCCTTGTCCCAGACTTTCTCGGCTGCCGCGGTAGCGATATCGCCGGGGTTTTCTACTTTCGATG
>JBHHXV010000238.1:0-3733 GCA_046757225.1 bacterium | reverse complement strand
GGCCGGCCAACAGTTTGAGCAGTTTGTCGTAATATGAATAGTGGGGCGAATTATTTTTTATTAAACTGTCTAATAAAGAAACCGCTGGGTTGTGTTCACCGATATCGCTGTAAACATCGAGCAGGGCGGAGACAAAGACGGGGTCATGAGGATTAAGAGAAACCAGTTTCCGATAGACTGAGATCTGTCGCTCCGGCTTTCCCATTTGAGCATAGAGATAAGCCTTTTCCTGGAGCAGCCGGTTCCGTTTCTTCCTGTTCCTGGGAAAGGCGCCGTTCTGCTCCATCAGATCGTATGTCCGGATAATCGCCCGGTTATCCCCGGTCTGCTGATACAGTGAAATCAAGGTAAGGTAGTTCTTTTCTTCGGAGGGGCGGCGTTCGATCTGCTGTTTGAGGAGTTGTTCCATCTCCGCAGACATATGGTTGGCGCTGTATACGTCCAGCAGCTGTTTCACATATTTGCCGTCGCCGGGGAAAGCGTTGATCCCGTTTTTCAACAGGCCGATCTGCTCCCTGACCTGCCCGTTGAAGCTGTATAAATTAAAAAGGCGGTCCATAAAAGAACGATCCCCGGGATTCAAATTGACCAACTGTTTATAAACAGCGAGCTGCCGCTCTTTTTCCCCCAGCTTTCCATAATAGTAGGCTTTTTCCAGTAAATAGCTGTTTCTCGCCTTCTTCTCTCGGGGAAAAGCCCTGCTTTGCTCCATAAGGTCAAAGGTTTTAATAATCTCTTCCGCGTCATCGGTTTCCTGGTGAAGCGAAATCAACATCAGGTAATAATCTTCCTTTCCCGGCTCCTTTGCGATCAGTTCTTTTAAAGCCCATTTCTCCCTATCCCATTTATTAAATGAGCTGTAAAGCTTTACCAGGGCCTCCAGGCTCTGCTTATCATTGAAGTCCTTATACCGTCTCTCCAATTGCTCGATAAGAAAATCACCCTGATAAGTCAGCATGATCAGGCGCAGCTGCTCGGTTCCGACCGCCTGGTCGGGGCCATATATCTCCACTATCCTCTGGTAGGTGGCGATAGAATCGGAAAACATGTTTGCTTTGGTTTGCAGTTCGGCCAGTTTTCGCAAACGGTTTTTATCGATCCCTTTTTTGGCTAGATGCTGTTTATATTTTCTTACCGCTTCCCGGTTGTGTCCGCTCAATTCGTAAACCAGGGAAGCCTCTTTATGGTCGGGCACGATACGGGCGGCCACCCATATAACAACGGCGAAAAAAAACACCGCCGCCAAAATAACATTAAACTGTTTCAAGGTACCCTTCAGTTTAACTTGTTTATTATGACTTTCCTGCGTTTTTGATTCAAAGTAAGCTCGAAGGTCAGTTCATGGTTATGGCTGCTGACTTCAAAGCTTTCGGCCTCAACGCCGCTGACTGAATATCTGCCGTCTTCGGGCACATGTATGGTAAGTGCCTGTTTTCCAAAACCATCAGCCAGTAAAGAAACCTTTGAAGAAGTGGCTTTCCAGTTGCCGACCCGGCAGCCGGCGTTCATTAAATAAGCGGTTTTCGGGGTTTCCTTTTTCAAATAGAGCACAGGCCGGGAAACATCCGGGTCCAGGGCTATATAGATTGAATTATTATGAAAGGTATACCCCATCACCCCCCGGCTGCGGGTAAAATCCGGCACTGTATCGGTATGATCGAACCTGACCGTCCGGCATTCCCCCAGACGGGAAAAGCGATATCCCCCTCCGGCCAGCTCTTCTATGGAAGCGGAGAAAAATCCCTTGACGATCTTTACGAACCGGCTGGGGAAAACAGGGTGCAGGGGAAGGCTTCGTATATATTCTATATTGCTGATTAAGGCGTTTAAGGAGGGGAAACGCTCCCCCGAGTAAAAATGATAATAAAGGTTGACCGGCTGAAGCCGGTAGGGCGAATCGGTTTCTTTCCAGGTAGCGGTAACCTTTCTGAACCCGAAAAAAGGGCCGGTCCATAGATTGGTGTAGGTATTTTCATTGCTTCCCGAGGAATAGATCTGCCGGTATTTCCCCAGTTGAGCGCAGAGAGGAGCTACGGAGGTATAGGACGGAAATTTCCTGTCTTTTCTGGTATCCCCGCCGTTCAGGTTTAACAGGTGATTTTCTTCCACGATCTTCAGTGCTTCCTCCGGTGGCTGACAATCCCCGGACCAGTATATAATATTTACTTTCTTTTTCGTATCTTTAAAAGTCTGGTTCAGATAATTTATCGCTCCCACGATTTCATTGTAAAAAGAGAATTTTATCTTTTTAAAAGAATAGAGGGGTGTGGAGGGCGCCTGTATCTTTTTTTTTCCAGTCCATGGGGTGGGAGTAAGTATGGCTGGCCGGTTCCACGTTCGGCAAGCTCCATATCGATCGGACGGTTTCTTTGATCCGTTTTTTGTCCTTATTGTATTCGATCTCCCCGGCGATAAAGGAAACGCCTACCGGTAAAGCAGGATATTTCTTTATTACCCGGTCCCGGATAATCTCGGCCGAATTTTTTGAGGAATCGAAGAAAGCGGGACTGGACAGGCCGTCCCCGTCGATATGGCTGTAATAAACCCTTCTTCCGCAGAGAGTGGTGACGTCCAGGAAGGGGGTTCCCGTCAAACCAAGGGCCTTTACGAAAAAAAGATAGGGGTTTATCCTTAATTGCCTTAATTCCCGGAAATCATTGGCATGGATGAGATACTCCATTCCCCAGACATATCCGCCCCAGGAACCTACGGCAACCAAGCAGCTGTCACTCTCAGGCTTACTTTTCAATCTCAAGGTCAGATAGGAATGGAGAGAGCTGTCTATTGGCTGCAACAGCTCGTATTCCGTATATTCATTCTCCAGGGAGCGCTCGAACTCCACCATGTCCGGGTCTTTGAACACCAGTTCTATTTCTTGAGGGTTTTTATTATATCCGGCACTGAAATTTACTCCCAGTTTATTCATAAAGTGATTTATTTGAGCTATAGGTGTCTCCTGCCTGGTTCGGGAATCGGAAAAGGCTCCCAGGTTTCCCAGGATGACAAAGCGCCTGCCTTCGTCCAGTTGCCGCTCCGCCCAGGCCAGATAAAGAAGCGGGTTCTTCATGGAGGAACCGTAAAAACAGCTTATCACCCCCAGGTATTTATCCATGCTTCCGAAATCCGGCAGAGAATCGTTTATATCCCGGTAATCCACGATCAGTCCGAGGTGATTTAGAAATTGTTCCAGGTTGGCGGTTACTACGTTATTGGCTGAATTTATTTCAGCGCCGTCGGCACTGTTGAACAGAACCAGCACAGACCTCAGCTTTGTCTCCGCCCCGGCTGACGGGGATATCAGCCATGCCAAGATGAAAAACAGGGCGGCTTTGCTTCTTGTTTTCAAAGCAGCCTGTCAAGTTCTATGGTTGAGATAGAGGGTGAAATCCCCCGGAGCTCATAGAATTTCCTGATTTTTTCGATCCCTTCTTTGTCTTCAGGATTCCAGTAATCCAGGGAAAACAGATGGATATGGTATTTCTTTCTCAGGCCGGTCAACTGATCGATAACAGTTTGATATTCCTCGGCCGGTTTGATGTAGGAAACCTTTTTCTCGAAATCGTATTCAGTATAGACGTTTTCCGCCAGCACTCCGTCGATGTACGGCCCCAGTTCCGGCAGAACCTCGAACCCCCGGTTAACCACCAGAATCGTATCGGGGTAAGCCTTTCTTATCTTTTTAAAGAGTTTTTTCAGCTTTTCAATATTCTTTTGCTTGCTCTCAGGATGATAC
>JBHHXV010000237.1:0-3742 GCA_046757225.1 bacterium | reverse complement strand
ATGAGAAAGCAACCCAAAATTTTTATCCTGGCAGGAGAATCTTCCGGGGATATGTACGGCGGATTTATAGCGTCGCACCTGAAAAAAAAGCTTCCCCAGGCCCGCTTGCTCGGAATCGGGGGGAGCAAGATGGAGGCCGCCGGAGTCCTGCTGCAGAGCAAGATAGACCAATTGGCGGTAGTCGGTGTTTACGAAGTGCTCGTTCATTTGAAGGTTATATACCAGGTCTTCTCTCAGACCAGGAAATGGTTAAAAAAGGAACGGCCGGACTTAATAATATTAATTGATTACCCTGATTTTAATTTCCTGATTGCCCGGGCAGCCAAAAGAATGGGACTGAAGGTAATCTATTATATAAGCCCCCAGGTCTGGGCCTGGCGGAAGAGGCGGGTAAAAAAGCTGGCTCAGTGGATAAAGCTGATGATCGTGGTGTTTCCCTTTGAAGTGCCGATATACGAACGGGAAGGGGTGCCGGTTTCTTTTGCCGGTCACCCGCTGGTCGATCTGGCTGTTCCCCGGTTATCAGGAAAGGAAACCGTTTCCCGGCTCGGCTTTCCCCCGGACAAACGGATAGTCGCCCTGCTGCCCGGCAGCCGGCAGAGCGAAATAAAGAGCCTGCTTATTCCCCTGTTAAAAGGGGCGTCACTCCTGGCCGGAGAAGACGAGCGCCTGCATTTCGCGGTTCCAGTGGCCGAGAGCCTGAATTTCGCTTCTTTTACAGAGCTGTTCCACCGGCACTGGAAAGCCGACCCTTCAAGGGTCAGCCTGATAGAGGGTTATTCCCATGAAATACTGAATACGGCCGATTTCGCGATTACCGCCTCGGGAACCGCCACCCTGGAAGCGGCTTTGTTCGGGGTGCCGATGGTGATCGTTTATCAGGTCTCTCCCCTGACTTTCAACGTGGGAAAGCTGCTTGTCAAGGTCGATCATATCGGTATGGTGAATATTGTCGCCGGGAAACGGATAGTTCCGGAACTGATTCAGCACGAGCTGACCCCGGAAAATATCGCCGGCCAGTCCCGCCGGATTTTAAACGATTCCCGCGAGTATCGGAAGATAAAGCGGGAGCTGGCGGCCGTTAAAGAAAAGCTGGGGTCTCCGGGAGTACTGGAGAGAACAACGGAAATCATTCTCAAACAACTTCTTGACCCGGAGTTTCCCTAGATGAGCCTCAAGGATAAAATTATGATCGACCTGCTTCCCCCGGCAGCCGCCCTGCTGCTTAAAGGGCTGTGGGCTTCCATGAGGATAAACGAGGTAAATAAAGATATTGAAGACAGTTTGCTGGCCAAACAACGGAGCGAAAACCAGGGGTTTATTTACGCGATCTGGCACAGCCGCATGCTTTTGCCGACCTTAAGCAATACCGACGGCCGCTGTCATTACGCCTTGATCAGCCGGCACCAGGACGGTCAGATCGCCGGTAAAATCGCCGGACGGTTTCATTTCGAGATGGTGGAAGGGTCCAGCACCAGGGGGGGTGACCAGGCCTTCCGCCAGCTGGCCCACCTTATAAAAGCAGGGAAAAACGTGGTAATGACCCCTGACGGCCCCCGGGGGCCAGACCGGACAGTCAAACCGGGGATTATCCGGTTAGCCCAGCTTACCGGAAGCGCCATCCTCCCTTACGCCAGTTCCGCGTCCCCGGCCGGCCGGTTAAAAAGCTGGGACAGATTTTTAATCCCCTACCCCTTTTCCCGGGGGGTGCTGGTGCGGGGAGAGCCGATCTATCCCCGCAAAACCAAAGACCTTAAGATTCAGGATTATTACGTCAGGAAACTGGAGGATGAACTGAACCGGGTTACTGATCTGGCGGATAACTGGTTTCCCCCGGCCAGACCGAACAGTCCCCTCACCATAAAGAGTCCAGAAAGGATTCAAACACCAGAGCCTGGCTGAACAGGGCTGCCAGCATTATCACAAACGCCCGCCGGTCCTCGCCGAAGACTCTATTAATATAACCGGAAAGAGCCGCCAGCAGGAAAGGGGTGAAAACCATCCATACCCTGGCCACCTCCCGTTTTATCAATCCGGAAAAAGTCAGAACCAGGAGGGTGAACAGCACCGCCGCCAGGGGCGCATCCTTCCCGGATATGCTTCTTCGCTGCCAAATCTCTTTTAAATCCAAGGACAAAAGAGCCGATAAGGGAATACCCAGGTAGACAAAGTAATCCACCAGATTCCCCCCCACCCAGTAGAGGTACGGCCGGGCGCCCAAAGCAAATATCCGGTCATTATAGCTTTTGGCCGTAAGAAAAACCTCGACCAGATTATAGTTAAAGAGCAGGTACATCCCCAGATAAAAGGCCGCCACCGTCCCGGCCCAGGCCGCCACCTGTTTGAGGTTGAGTGGCTTCAGGCCGTCCGGGCCGTTGGGGAAATATTTGATTCCCAGGTCAAGCAGAAAAAAAAGCGGCAGCAGGAAGAAGTCCATAAAAGTGGAAAAGAGAGCCAGGGAAAAAAGCAGAGCGCTGACCAGCACCGATTGTTTTCTTTTCAGCAGCAAGACAAAACCCCAGACCGCCAGGGTGGACAGCAGCATGAACAAAGCGTCCAGAGAAACGGCGCTGTAAATGATAAAGACCGGAACCAGGGGGAAGACGGCGGCGGTGATGATCGCTTCCCTTTCACCGAACAGCTCCCGGGCAATCCCGCTGGCCGGCAACAGGGTCAAGCTGCCGCAAAGAGAAACCACCAGGGAGGAACCGATGATTCCCAACCCCAGTCTCTGGAGCAGCCACAAGAAGAGCACCGCCAGGGGCGGATGGGTGGCGGGATGGAGATTCAGCCGGGGCATGACCCTGGCATAATGGAAAATAAACTCGGTATTTACCTGGACGATATTAGCATAGTAGTCGGTTAATCGATACTGGCTGAAAGTTCTGATGGTAGCGGCTTTCAGGTTGCCTTCAATGCCGTTGGACAGCAAAGTGATCACCCAGGCGAAGAGAACCATGGCCAGGAAAAACCAGGTTCTTCTCTTTTTCCTGACCGCCTGATAAACCAGGGTCAACTGGCCGGCCGCCACTATTACCAGAACGGAAATAACCGCCAGGGAACGCTGGAACCTCAAGCCCGCGTAAAAGGGGAGCAGGCCGAACATCCTGAATCTCAGGAAGCGGATACTCAGCAGGAGAAAACAGAGCGTTCCCAGGGAAAGCCACCAGCCGGTCAGCCAGAGTTTCCGGTAAGGGCCGGAGCGATAGCAGAGCAAAGCCGCTCCCCCAGCCATCATCAGGAACAACCCCTCCGGTATGTGGGGGAGATTGAACAGAGGACTATTTATTACATAAGCCCGGAAAGGAAGGGCGAACCGGTTTCCCGGAAGCAGGGAAAACAGCCAGGCCAGGGCGAGAAGACAAAGCGCCGCCGCAAACGGCCACTCCTCCTGAAGCCGCCGCCGGGAAGGAAGGGAAAAAGAAACCACCTGCTTGTTTACAGCCCCTGAGCCAGTTGAAACATGGTTCTGATCAGAAAAGAGCGGAAAAAACTGATCAACAGAATGGCGATAATGGGAGAAAAGTCGATTCCCATTCCCCCGACCGGCAGGAACCGGCGGATTTTCTCCAGAGCCGGCTCGGTAATCTGATACAGAAACCGGACAATCGGATTATAGGGGTCGGGGTTTACCCAGGACAGAAGGGCGGCGATAATAAAAGCCCACATATAAAGGTTAAGCAGGGTATCCAGGATCTGAGCGATCGAGGTCAAGAAGTTTCCCGTAATGAACATGCAGACT
>JBHHXV010000236.1:0-3759 GCA_046757225.1 bacterium | reverse complement strand
TACTACTAAAATGAATAGAAAAAATTCTTGACTATAATAAACCTGAATAGACCGGGTTAAGCGGATTGTCATGATCGAAATAAATAATTTGACGGTGCACTATGGTTCGTTTGTGGCGGTTGACCAGGCGAGCTTCAAGGTGGAAAAGGGCGAGATCCTGGGGCTGCTGGGTCCGAACGGGGCCGGCAAGAGCACTATCATGAAGGTAATCACCACCTACCTGGTGTCTACTATGGGAAAGGTAACCGTAGGAGGGTATGACGCTGCCAGCGACCCTTTGCCGGTAAGGGAGATGATCGGGTATCTGCCTGAGACCGTGCCCTTGTATAAGGATATGCTGGTCTGCGATTATCTGAAGTTCGCCGGCCGGGCCCGGGGATTGACGGGGCAGCCGTTGGCCGGCCGTATTCAGTGGGTGGTTGAGGCCTGCGGCATTAAAAGCGTTTATACCAGGGCGATTTACGAGTTGTCCCGGGGGTTCAAGCAAAGGGTGGGCCTGGCACAGGCCCTGATTCACGATCCCCAGATTCTGATTCTGGATGAGCCGACCTCCGGTCTGGATCCCTTGCAGATAATCGATATCCGGGAATTGATAAAAAACCTGGCCCGGGAGAAAACCATTATCTTCAGCACCCATATCTTGCAGGAAGTGACCGCGGTCAGCGACCGGGTGGTGATTATCAATCAGGGCAGGATTATCGCTGACGGCACTATTTCTGAATTGGAAAAAGAGGCTGATCTCCATAATACGCATCACCTTACGGTAAAGGCTTCCCGACAGGAGGTCTTGAACGAGCTGAACAAGATTGCCGCTATAGCGGAGACCAAACCTCTGGGAGAGAGCGACGAGGGGTTGTGTAAAGTGGAAATTACCGGCTGTCTGGACGATGATGAATCGATCTGGAAAGATATCGACCGGCTGGTGAAAGAGAAAAACTGGATGTTGAAATCATTCGGCAAGAAAAACGTTCCCTTTGAAGATACCTTTATTTTGCTAACCCAGAAAGCCCGGCATGGAAGAGATAAATAAATGAACGGTCTTGGAGCGATATTCCGGCGGGAACTGAAGGCTTATTTCGATTCCGCGATTGCTTATATCTTCATAATCGTCTTTTTGTTGATTACCTGCGGTCTGTTCATGTCCACCTTTTTTCTGGCCAGGATGGCGGAGATGAGGTCCTTTTTCGGGATGATGCCGATATCGATGGTGATCTTCGTGGCGGCTATAAGTATGCGTCTCTGGGCGGAAGACCGGATGTCCGGCACTCTGGAACTGCTTTTGACTTTTCCCATAAAGACGCACGTTATCGTTCTGGGAAAATATCTGGCCAGTCTTCTCTTTCTGGTTATTTCCCTGGCCGGCACCCTGGTGGTTCCGATTGCGATCAGGCTGCTGGGAAACCCGGACATGGGGCCGATCTACGGCGGCTATGCCGGTTCGATACTGCTGGGGTCTTTCTTGTTAGCCCTGGGGCTGTTCTTTTCCGGGATCTCCAAAGACCAGATCGTCGCCTTTATTTCCAGCCTGGTGGTCGGTTTTTTCTTTTATCTGATCGGCACCGATTATATGGCCACCCAGCTGGATGGCTGGACCGGTCTGCTGGGCCTGGGAACCAAACTGCAAAACTACCTGGGCCTGGCTAATCATTTTGAGGGGATCCAGCGAGGGGTTCTGGATATAAAGGATATTGTCTATTTTGTTTCCATGACCCTGCTTTTTCTGGCGGCCAACACCCTCTATCTGGAGGGGAGAAACAAACCGAAGAGCAAATCACAATTCGGGGGCGCTGTTGCGGTTCTGGCCGCGGTGGTGATCGTCTTGAATGTGCTGGTGACAAGCTTCAGGGCCGGGCGGTACGACCTGACCGAAGACCGCTTGTTTACGGTCAGCCAGTCCACCAAAACCATCCTCGCCAAGTTGAAGGTGCCGGTAAGTTTAAAGTTCTTTGTCACCCCGGCGGAAAAGATGCCTTCGATGATGAAAAACCTGCAACGGGACGTGATCGATAAGCTCAAGGAGTTTGAAATCGCTTCCAACGGTCACCTGAGCTTTACGGTATACGACCCCACCGCCGACCCTTCCATGCTGGAATCCCTGTCCAAGCGGGGAGTGATGCCCTTTCAGGTGCAGAGTATCGATAAGGATGAGATCGGAATTAAGAGGGTCTATTCGGCGATTTCCATCTCCTATCTGGACAAACCGGAAGAGATCATCCCGGCCATTCACCCCCGGAACTTCGCCAAACTGGAGTATGAGCTGATTTCCAAGATATATAAACTGGCCACCGACGCGGAAACCCGCAAACTGGCCATGTTTGCTCCCACCGAGAAGATCGATCCCAGGATTATAAAGAAATACCGGGAATTCGGGCGGCAGATACCCAGGGAACAGGATAACTATTCCAAACTCGAAGCGGTGCTGAAGCAGGAGAAATATGATGTTAAACGGATAGCCGTTACTTCCGGTGATACGGTTCCCGATGATGTTAAAACTTTGCTGGTGATCGACCCGGAAAAGCTCAACGAACGGCAACGTTATGAAATAAGCAGGGCCTTGCTGAAAGGGGTCAACGTTATCTTTGCCGCTCAGGGCTATCTGTATAATTACCAGCCCGGCGGACGAGGCTTGAATGTTATTCCCCGAAAGAATAATCACGGGCTTAATCCCCTGTTGACCAATTATGGGGTAAGAGTTTCCGATAAACTGTTGATGGATCTTTCCCATGAAGTTCTGAATATTCCCACCAGGAGGAATATCGCCGGCATGTTTACGGCGATGGTGGATACGCCGGTAAAGGTCCCCACCCAGATTATGATTACCCCCGAAAATATGAATAAGAAGGTCGCTATTACCAGCCGGATTTCCGCTTTGATTTATCTGTGGGGGTCGTCCATCAAGGTTGATAAGGACAAAATCAAGAAGCTGGGCCTGGAAAAGCAGGTGCTTATACATACCAGTTCCAGGAGCTGGGAGCGTTCCTCTAAAGGGGGAAGCTTGACTGCCCGGGATATCGGCCCGCAAAGCTCGTATCCGGGAAACTTTCCGGTAGCGGTCATGTTGAAGGGCAGGTTTCCGGATATGTATGAAGGGAAAGAAATTCCGGAGTGGCCTGGGGAGAAAGATAAAAAAGATAAAAAGAAAGAAACCAGTCAAAAGGTCGACGCCAAACCGGCTAAGATGGTGCTGATCGGTAACGGAAAGATGTTTAACGACAATTTCATCGAAGCGGCCAGCAACCTGGTGCTTATCTTGAACAGCGTCGACGCTCTGACTCTGGGAGAGGAGTTGATCAATATCCGCGGCAAGTCCCAGACGCTCCGGCCGGTCGGAAAGGTTTCCGCCGGCCAACGGCTTTTTTACCGCTTTTTTACCATCTTTATGATGCCGATACTGGTAATGATTGCGGGAATTGCCCGATTTCTGTTGCGCAGACGACAAAAAGAGGCGCTGATATATTGATGAAAAAGCAGCATTATATACTTGCCCTGCTGGCTCTGGCTTTAATGATCGGTTTCCTGATTTATAAGGGGGACAGTCAAAAAGTCTACACCGATTTCTCCAAATCGAGCCGGATTTCGATCAAGGATTTCAGCGACGCTGATGTAACCGCCATCAAATGCTACTGGGGAGAGAAAGAGGGTGAGGGGGTTTCCCTGGCGAAAGAAAAGGATAACTGGGTGGTTTCCAGCTATTACTCCGCTCCGGCCGATACAGGAAAAATTAAAAGGTCGATTGACCAGATAGTCAAAATCAGCGGC
>JBHHXV010000235.1:0-3823 GCA_046757225.1 bacterium | reverse complement strand
TCAATTTATTGTATCTAATAAATTAATAAAATCAACCTTAATATAAATTTGTTATCTAATATTTTTCATGCTATCTTATTATCCTTTAATTCTGCAAAGAAGGAAACATGGAACTAGAAGATATTCACAACGCCATAAAAGAGTACAGAGAGCTGTTCGAGAAGCTGGTTTCCCAAAAAGGCCAAGAGGAAGAGATCGGCAGGGAAATAAGCTTTCTGGTGGAAAACATCCTGGGATATGTCGAGAAAAAGGAGGTTCTTCGGCTGCAATGCGGCATCAGTAAGCTGGTACCCCCCTGCTCAGAGGACTGCGACCAGAAGTTCAAATTCCTGATCGAAGCGAAAAACCCCAACCATAACCTGGTGGAAGATGACCTGGAAGACGGGGTCGAGTGCGTGTTGAAAAACGGCACCAGCATGCTGGTGCTAACCAATGGCCGGCAATTAAAGCTTTACGCGGTCGCCGAGCTGGACGGGGAGATCGCCAGGGAACTGATCTTCGACTTTGATCTGATGAACGAAAGCCTCAACCTGCTTTCACAGAACCTCTGGACTCTCTGCCGCAAGGATTGCGGCCGTAAGATCATCGTTCACCTGCATTAGTTACGGAAATGATCGCCCGGATAAATAAACATCCGGATAAACATTTTCAGGGAGCGGTATAACGTAAAATTCACCGGCGCCCGCTCCGGGAATTTAAAGTCGTCTATTTGCAGCTCTTCCAAATCCCCGATTATTTCGATTTCCGACAGATCCCAGCCGGGAACGTTCATATCCCGGGCGGCCACCAGAGTGGAAATAAGGTCGAAAGGCATCTTGACCAGCTCCCCGGCTACCCGGTCTACCGCCACCGGGTTTGCTCCCCCCAGCAACGCTCCCAGTTCCCTGGGGTCTCCCCCTCTGGGCCCCTTGGTTTCCATCACCAGAATCCCGTCCAGCAGGGAAAAGGTCGGCCGGGTCGCCAGATAAACCCCGACCAGCATCCGGGAAAAGGTTTCCAGATCGATCGGCACAAAGTGAGCCAGGAACCGCTGGGGGTATAAAACGCAGCCGAACATGTTCTTGACCGCCATGGTCAAGCCCAGTTGACTGTGAACCTTTAATTTGGCCAGGTTTAAAATAATAGGGAACTGGTCCAGCTGCCTGGCTACTCTCAGGTGGGAGAACCTTCCTTTCCCCAGAATGGAAACCTTCTTATACCCGGAAAAAGAAAAAACAGGCACATCATACCGCCGGCAGACCTCTGCGATACCGCTTTCGGCGGCCGCTTTGAAGGTATCGCCCCAGGCCGGCACATCTCCCAGGCTGGGAATCCCCCCTCCCCCCTTGACCACCTGGATAACCGCCTCCACGATTGCCGGATGAGTGGTGGTGGCCTGCTCAGGCCGGTTGGGGGCCAGCAGGTTCGGCTTTAACAGCACCTTGGAGCCGGAAAAATTCAATCCCGCGTCCTGGAAGATATCGGAAACCAACCGGCGCAGCCGGCCGGGGGAATAATCCGGACAGCGATAGAGATAAACCTTATTTTGAACCAAGGTATTGTTTGCCTGGTTCCCAGACCTCCCTGGAAACCAGGAATCACCGCTACATCAGAGTATTTTCATTAGGACAGCCAAGATAGTAGTAGAGACAGCAAGCATTCCTCCAAAACGAAGAGTAAGGTCATATTTGAGCCTTAGTTCAAGTTCTTTCAGATCGCGCTTGGTGACAAGATTACTCTCAATGATTTCCGCCAACGTTTCAGCCTGTATCTCAGCCTGCTGTTCAGGCACACCGACCGTTTTAAGTTTATTGGCGTAGGCAAGGGTATCAAATATAATAGTTTCCATTATTAATCTTCCTTAACCTTTTAAAAATAACTTAATTTTTTAGACTCGTCAAGCCAATGCCTGGTTCTTCCAGGGTCTCCCTGGAAACGAGAAATTCAATCCCGCGTCCTGGAAGATATCGGAAACCAACCGGCGCAGCCGGCCGGGTGAATAATCCGGACAGCGGTAAAGATAGACCTTATTTGGAACCAAGGTATTGCTTCAGTTTCTGGACATGGCTTAAATCCGAATCACTCATCATATTTTTCATCGGCTGGCTGAACTCCCTGGTCACTTTGAGAGCTTCTTCTTCGGTGAGGATGACATGGGGGGTGATCAGCATCAGCAGTTCCGACCTGATCGTAGTTTTACCGGTGGTGCCAAAAAGCCAGCCGATATAAGGGATATCCACCAGATAGGGAATGCCGTTTCGCGTTTCCGTAAAACTCTCCCTGATTAAACCGCCGATAACAATACTTTCGCCACTTCGGACAATGGCGTTGGTCTTGGCGGTCCGTTTTTTGAAACTGGGGGCGCTGGTTGCACTCGATCCCCCGCTTACCGGCTCGCTCACTTCCTGGGATATCTCCATATTGACCAGGCCCCGGGCATTGATTTTCGGTTTCACGGTCAGCTTGGTACCCGCGTCCTGATAGATAAAACCGGACTGGCTGGGATTGGTGCCGGTGCCGATGGTGTTCTGAGGGATAGGAACCGAATCCACGATATTGATGGAGGCCTCTTTGTTGTTGACCGCCAGGATATGGGGGCTGGAAATAACCTTGGCCTTGGATTTGTCGGCGGACGCTTTTATAAAGGTGATGAACCGTTCGGTGCTGGGTTGAAGCAGGTAATTGAACCCCCCACCGAAAGGCAGGGTGCTCCCCGGGTTAAAAGTCCAGCCCCTCTTGGAATCAACAAAAGTTGAACTTATACTACCAGCGACAGTTCCGGAAGTATGTAAAGCGCTGGGACTTCGTTGAGGATTGGACAGGGCCCACTCCACCCCCATGTTGGTTTTATCGTCCAAGGTGATATCGACCACCAGGATCTCGATCAGCACCTGGCGCGGAATGATATCCAGCTTTTTTATCAGAGACAGAATGGTCTTGTAATCCTTGGCAGTGGCCTTGATAATCAAGGCGTTGTTGACCGAGTCCGCCACGATTTTTATCTCCCCCTCCAGATCGATATCGCTCCCCAGAGTGGCGGGGGAACTTTTAGTCAACTTTTTCCTGCTCTTCTTTTTAGATTTTGACCGGTCGATTCTCAAGGGAACATTGATGTTTTTCTTCATTTTCTTGGCGGTAAAAACCTGGTTCAGGGTCTTGGCCAGATCCGAGGCGTCCACATTTTCCAGGTAATACACGAACAGCTGCCCCCCGGAAATCCCCCCGGCCACCTCTGTTTTGGAATCGATTATGCCGATTATCTTCATCAACCGGCGGATATTAGATTGCAGATCGTTAATAATGATTATTCCCAGATCTTTGTGGGCAACCACGCTCCCTTTCTTGGAAACAAAAGGCTTTATTATCTTGGAAGCGTCGCCGACCGACAGCTTGTCCAGCACCACGATCTGGGTTACCGGAACGTCTTCGGGAGGGATTTTCCGGTAGTTGCTGCCGACAATCGTGGGGATGGGATACTGCTTTGCTTCGGCCAGGGGAATCACCTTGAAGTAATTCTTCTGCTTTACGGTCGTGAACCCGTTTATTTCCAGAATGGTGTGGAGAACGGAAAAGAGGTCGTCCTTGGGAATCTTTTTATAGGTCTGAATGGTTATCTTCCCTTTTACCGAGGTGCTCAAGATATAGTTCATGCCGATAATTTCGGAAATATATTGAAGGACAAAATTCAAATCCACGTCTTCAAAGTTGAGCACCACGTATTCATCGGAATCGGAAGTCGATACCTTAGGAGAAACCGGTTTGGCCACAGACTCTTTACGTGCCCGTTTTCTGGGAGGATTTCCGATCTGCACCTTGGGGGGGGGGGCGTTTTCGGCATCGTCAT
>JBHHXV010000234.1:0-3839 GCA_046757225.1 bacterium | reverse complement strand
CAGGCTGGTAATTGAGCAATATGATGGGCAACTTTGAAATTCCTATACATAAATTATATATCCCTAATGCTAATTCAAAGTGCTGTTTGAGTCAATCCTAGAAAATCGGTCTCAGAGCGCCGATCATTTCCAGCCGCTTGATGGAGGCGTAAAACTGTTGACGGGTGACCGGTTGGTTTTCCCGGTGTTTAAGCTCTTGATAAGCTTGATTAAAAACCGCTCCCTCCTGAAACAGCAGCAGCAGTTTTTTCAGTGAAGCGGAAACCGGCAGCAACTGCGGGTGATCGGTCATGAAGAAAAAATACTCGGTTGGCCGCCTGGCTACCAGCTCCGGCTTGATTCCATTAAAATGATCGGGGATATTATAGCTGAGCGCTTGAAAGACAGAGCCTGGGGGCAGGATAAATCCCTGGTTTACATAATCTTTGAGATCAGCCGGTTCCGGCCGGTAAATTCTCTGACGGGCCAGGCCGGTCATGATACGGGAGACCAGGAAACTCTCCCGGGCGAATTCACGGTATTTTGAGTCCAGCTCTTTTCCAAAACGTTCATAGAGCCGCTCAAGAAAGATTTCCAGTTGGTCCCTGAAAGGCTTGTTTTCTATTTCTAAAGAGAGCAGATCCGCTTCCGGGGGAAAAAGCTCTTTTGTCAAGACAGATGCTTTCATCTTCAGGAGCTTCATGAACATTTTGACGATATCCTTCAATACCGTGGTGGTGCAGAAGGCGGTCAGGAGAGAGGCGTAGGCCCGGTTAAGTTCCATCTCCCGCCGGCCGCACCGGGAATGGGCGTAGATTTTATAAGGGGGGTCGGGGTCGAATTCCAATCCGTACCGGCCGGAGCTATTAAAGAAATCGGTGCCCGGCAGCACGGAAAAATGATAAAGATACACGGTCAGGTTGAAATCGAAACCAAAGGCGAAGTCGATCGAATCCCAGAAATCCCGAAGCCCGGTTTCCGGCAGGCCGTACATCAGGTCCATGCTGATATTGGCTTGTTTGGGTTTCCCCAGCAGATTGACGTTATCGGCGACGGTCTTCAGGTTCCAGGAGCGGCGGCAGGTTTTCAAGGCTTGGGGAGAGACGGTCTGAATCCCTAAGTTGGCGATTTTCAACCCTGAAGAAAACAGAGCGTCTATCTGCTTCCGAGTCAGGGTCTGCGGGTTCAGCTGAACCTCGAAGGGAAGCCGGTATCTCTTGAGAATTTCCAATACCTGGTAAGCGTGTTCGGGAAAGCTGAAGAAAGAGGGGTCGATTATCATGGCGTATTCCACGCCCTGCTCCTTGATCGCTTTAACCACCGCTTCGATCCTTTCCCAGGAAAAAAAGCGGACCCGGTCGAACCGCTCCCCGATCAGGCAGTACTGACAGTGATAAGGGCAGCCCCGCAACGTTTCCAAAGGAAACAGTTTATTGACCGGGGGCATAACTGATAAATAAGGAGAGGGCAATTCAGACAGATTATCTATCGGATCAGGCCGGTCATTCAGGGTGATTTCCTCCCCCTGCCTGAAGGAGACCCCTTCAGTATTTCCTTCAGGCAGCGTTTTCAGGTATCCGGCCAGGCGTTCCTCCCCCTCTCCGTGAATGATCGCGTCTATATACCGGTGCTCTCTCAATATCCTCGCGGCGCTGTAATCGGCTTCCGGTCCTCCCAGGACGATCATTGTTTCCGGCAGGAGTTCCTTCAACTTACGGCCCAGAAAAAGAGAGGGAGAAATATTCCAGAGATAGCAGGAAAAACCTATTATATCCGGGGACAGGGAAGAGATTTCCCCGAGCATAAGGCCGGGGTCGTCAGCCAGTCCATAGGTTTTAATCGTCAGACGGTACTTTTCCCTTATCTCCCGGTCTGAGCGCAGACCGGCGGCCACACAGAGCATACCGTAAGCGGGAAAATCCTTCCAGAAATTCAGGGAGATGAGAACCAGATTATTTTTTGTGGCCATTACCGCCCCAGGATTCAGGGGTGACGATTCCTCCGGAGACCACCAGTTTCAACCCCTCCTCAACCGTAATGGAGAGATTGATGATATCCGTTTTAGGCACCAGCAGCAAATAACCGGAGGTGGGATTAGGTGTGGTTGGGACAAAAACATTCAAGACCTCTTCATTGGTCAGAGCCTGAGACTCCCCTTGAGCGTCACTGGTTACGAAGGCGATGCTATAGATCCCTTTACGGGGATACTCGATCATCACCACCCGGTTAAATCCGCCGTTGCTGCCCATGGTAACCGCTTCCATCAACTGCTTGGAAGCGCTGTAAACGCTTCTGACAATAGGAATCTTGTTCAGAATCCATTCCCCGAGTTCCACCAGCTTCATCCCGATTACATTGGTTACGAACAGGCCGATTATTAAAATCACGGCGACGGTCATCACGATTCCCAGACCGGGAATATATTCAATATGAGCCTCGGGCATAAAGAGGCCGATCCAGTTCACTACCACCGGCTGAAACAACCGGTCGATCCTGGTGAAAACAAAACTAAGCAGCGCAAAGGTAATCGAAACCGGTAATATTACTAATAACCCGGTAACGAAAATTCGTTTAAAATCCTTGGAAATCTGATCGAATATCTTCATAATAAAAGCTGGCTTAACCTTTTTCTTGTTGGTATAATTATAGTATCAGCTGAATGGGAAATCATTAAGTATTTTTTAAAATCATGAAACGATTGGTTGTTTTAGGAATATTGATACTGGCTTTGGCCGCTCCGGGAACAGTTTTTTCTCAGGAGATCGTGGTGCCCAGGGATTATGACCGGATCCAGGACGCTATCGACGCGGCTCAGCCGGGCGATCAGGTAAAGGTTCTGGCGGGAATCTATTCGGAAATAATCACCATGAAGACCGGGGTGGACCTGCTGGGAGAAGGAGCAGATGTCACCACCATCGTGGCCCTGGCCGAAGGCCCTCCCAGCGCGGTTATCACCGCCGCCGACGAAGCCACTCTGGATGGATTTACCATTACCGGTGCCCGTGGACGGCCCGGCCATGCGGTGATGTGTAAGGACGTTTCCCCGAAAATCAGCAACTGCATTGTCCGGGATAACGATTATACCGGCATAGGCGTTCATAATGCCAAGGCTTTTCCGGTAGTCGAAAACAACCGGGTTCACAATAATGGAGGACCGGGAATCGCCAATAACTACGGGGCTTCCGCCACTATCCTGGGAAACGAGATTTACCTGAACACCAGAGCGGGAATCGGCAATGTGGGTTCCGCCACCGTGATGAAGGGAAACAAGATCTATTCCAACAGCCTGGCGGGAATTGGCACAATCAGTTGCAGCGCGCTGGTGATCGAAGGAAACGACATTCACGGAAATTCCGGGGTGGAGATCGCGGTTCTCTCGGTCAAGGGAGCCAGAATTGAGGTGGACGCGGTCATCGAGAACAACACGATTGCCGGCAGCGGCGGCCCTCCTTCCATTATCTGCGAAAACACCTCCCCGATCATCAGCCGGAACGTTATCACCAATATGGGTTCCACCGGAATAATGGTAATCGCTTCTGCCCCTCAGATTATCGGCAACAATATCTCCACGGACGGCCCGGCCGGGGTCTATGTCAAAACCGGGTCCGCTCCCATCATTGAGGGAAACACCATTTTCGGCGGCGGCCGCCGGGGGATTGTGGGCGATACCTCCCAGGCGATTATCAACGATAATAAAATTCTTGATACCGGCATCTCCGGCCAGGCCGGGTCCGCCAGCGGCAGTATGCCTGAGGAGGACTGGCTGAATGAAGAGGAAACAGATAACAGCTGGTTCTAACCCGGCCTATTCAGGTTTATTATAGTCAAGAATTTTTTCTATTCATTTTAGTATTAGTAGA
>JBHHXV010000233.1:0-3852 GCA_046757225.1 bacterium | reverse complement strand
ATTTTCCCGACCTGAGCGTCGGTTTTAAATACATAGATATGGGAGAGGCGGCCGGGCCGGGGACCAGACCGGATGACAGCGGACAGGACGCCTATCTCCTGAACCTGGGGATCAACATCCCCCTGTGGTGGGGAAAGCGAACCGCCGCCCTGACCGAAGCCAAGCTCAAACGCAGCGCCTCGGAAATGGAGCGGGATAACCTGAAAAATGATCTTTTCTCCAGGATTAAGGTCAGTTTCTTTAAAATAAAGAATTTTGAACGGCTGATAACCTTGTACAAGGAATCCTTGATTCCTCAGGCAGCTTCCACCCTTCAGACCGCCGAGACCTGGTACAAGCAGAAAAAAGGATCGCTCTCGGGGATGCTGGAGACGGAGATCACCTGGTTGAAATTCAACCTGGCCCAGAAACAGGCGATGGCCGATTATTACCGCCAGATCGCCGTGATGGAGCTGCTGGTGGGCAAACTTCTTAAACTGGGGAAAACCGGATGAGAACAGGATTGCGAATTTCCGATGTCTCGGCCGGCCGGGAGGCCAACCCGATAAGCCTTGTCTGTCTGTTTTTTATAATATTTATTTTTCCGACTGTGGTGAAAGCGGAGCCGGTTGATCTACTGATAAAAAGCTATAAGAAGCAGGTATCAGACCAGGAGAAAGCGTCCTCAGCCGTCCCGGAGAAATCCGGCCTGGCTGAATTTTCCCGGAAGCTGGAGGAACAGAAAAAGAGATGGCAGGAGCTGATAAAAAAGTCCCCCCAGGAAGAAACTCCGGTCAGCAGGTGGTCAGAGACCGGCGAACAGGACTTGATAACCCAGCTTCAGAAATCGGTAACCCTTGAATTATTATCAGCTTGCCTGACCAAAGAAAACCTGGAGATAAAAGCGGCCGGAAAACAGTGGGAAGCGGTTTTAGAAAAATTCAGCCAGGCAGATTTCCTGGATCAAATCCTGCGGCAGTACCAGGCATTTTATAATCAGATGCCCTCGAAGGTTACGGCGTTTCCCTTTCCCGGAATCACCAGCATAAAGGGAGACCTGGCCTTAAAGGAAGCGGAAATCGGCCGGTTAAAATACCGGATAATCTTTAAAAGGGTAAGCACTGAACTGGAGCTTACCTTTCATGAGCGGGTATACCTGGCAGAGAGCCGCCGGATATTGATGAAGAACATCGAGCTGCTTAAAAGTCTGGAGCAGTCGGCTCTTTCCCGGTATAATACCGCCAAGACCGGGTATTCCAATATCATCAAGATTAATGTTATGCTGGAGAAATTCCGGACGGATCTGGACAATATCAGAAAAGCCGAACAGACGGCTTTGTCCCGGATAAAGTTTCTGCTCAACCTGCCCGAGGGCTTTCAACTGGGCGAGTTCAAATCTTTGGAGACACCGGCTATAAAACTTTCTTCGGATGATCTGTACCGGCTGGCCGTAAACAATCGCCAGGAGATCGAACTGCTGCGGAAAAGAATCGAGAAAACCAACCTGGCCATCACCATGGCGGAAAAGAAGATCTTTCCCGATTACCGCCTGGCGAGCACCGGTGAGACTTCCCTGCCGTCAAAGGTATGGTTCGGAACTGCCAACGCTTATGTCAGAGAGGCCCGGCTTACTTACCAGTCCCTCCAGAAGGAACTGGAATCGGCTCTCAGGGAACTGCGCTCTCAATTAGCGGCTGAAAGGGAAAAGTGGAAAAACTCGGAAAGAAACATTAAACTGTATGAAGATACCTTAATGAAACTGGCCGGAGATGATTTAAAGGTATCCTTAAAGGACTACCAGGGAGGAAAGGCCGGATTCATGGATCTGCTGGAAGCGGAAAAATCGCTGCTGAAATTTCAGCTGGCCTATAAGAAGGCCCTGAAAAACCATCGCCAGTCAAAAGCGAGATTACAGGAGTTAACCGGCGCGGCTCTGCCGGTTAAGGATGGAAAATGAATGAGAGAAAATGGCTCCCCTTTGCCTTGATTGTCGGTGTTTTTCTGGGATATCTGCTGGCTCCCTCTTCCGCTCCTAAACCAGACCAGAATATCGCCCCAGACAAAACAGAGAAGACCGGATATTGGACCTGTTCCATGCACCCCCAGGTAAAGCTGCCGGGTCCGGGCAAGTGCCCGATCTGCGCCATGGACTTGATTCCGGCTTCAACCGGAACAGAAGCCGCTCTTCCCCAACTGACCATTTCCGAATCCGGCCGGAGACTGGCCCGGATCACCACTTCTCCGGTGGAAAGAAAATTCGTCACCACCACGGTCAATATGGTGGGAAAGATCGATTATGACGAGACCAGGCTGATCCATATCACCGCCTGGGTGGGGGGGAGACTGGACCGGCTGTTTGTCGATTATACCGGGGTGCCGGTCAAGAAGGGGGATCATATGGTGGAGATTTACAGCCCTGATCTGATCTCCGCCCAGGAAGAGTTCCTGGTGGCCATGAGCAATCTCAGGAAAAAGGCATCTCCGGGACTGGCGAAGATAAACAAGCGGATGGCCGAGGCCGCCCGCCAGAAACTGATCCTGTGGGGGCTTACCCCCGGACAGTTGCAGGAGTTGGAAAAACGGGGCAAACCCTCCGATCATGTGATCATTTACGCCCCTCAGGGAGGAATAGTCATCCAGAAACAGGCGGTGGAAGGCGCTTACGTCAATACCGGCACCAGGATTTACACCATCGCCGACCTGACTCACGTATGGGTCAAGCTGGACGCTTACGAATCCGACCTCTCCTGGATACGGTTCGGCCAGAAGGTGGAATTTACCACGCAGGCATACCCCGGCAAACTTTTTAAGGGAAGAATCGCCTTTATCGATCCGGTACTGAACAGCAAAACCAGGACGGTCAAGGTCAGGGTGAACGTGTTAAACCCCAGGGGGGAGCTGAAACCCGGAATGTTCGTGCGGGCCTCGGTAAAGGTCAATATCGCCGCCGGCGGCCTGGTGAGAGACAATGATCTGGCCGGCAAATGGATCAGCCCGATGCACCCGGAAATCGTCAAAGATCATCCGGGAAAATGCGATATCTGCGGCATGCCCCTGGTGCGTACCGAATCACTGGGGTTTGTCAGCGGCGGGTTTTCCGACCGGGCTCCGCTGGTTATTCCGGCGAGCGCTCCTTTAATTACCGGCCGGCGGGCGGTGGTGTACGTGGAAGACCCCCAAGCGGGGCAGCCGACCTATTCCGGCCGGGAGATAGTCCTGGGGCAGCGGGCCGGAGATTACTATCTGGTCACAGCCGGACTCAAGCAAGGGGAAAGAGTGGTGACCAACGGGAACTTCAAGATAGACAGCGCCCTGCAAATCCAGGCCTTGCCGAGTATGATGTCACCTGATGAAAAGGAAGCCGGGACAGCCGCCGGTTTAAAAGCGGCGATTCACCATCACAAGAAGGTTCCCCGGCAATTCAAGGGGCAGCTCAACCTGATAACAGAGAATTACTTCTCCCTGAAAGAAGCCCTGGTGGCCACCGACAAAGCCCGATCCTTAAAAGCCTCCCGGAAGCTTAAAAAACAACTGGCCGGCATATCGGACAAATCCTTGAACGAACATCTCCGGTCGGACTGGAAAAAGTCGCGGGCGGACTTGAACCGGAGCGTAGAGCTGATAATAAAGGGAAAAAGTATCGAGGAGCAGCGGCAGGGGTTTGCCGTTCTCTCCGAAACCCTGGCCGTTGCCCTGAAAAGTTTCGGCCACAGCCTGTCCCGGCCGGTAAGGATAATTCACTGCCCGATGGCTTTTGCCGGCAGAGGGGGGGACTGGCTTCAGCTTGCCCCGGAGGTGCGCAACCCTTATTTCGGCAGCATCATGCTCAAGTGCGGCGATCAGACCGGCCTCATCCCCGGTTCCTCCCAATGA
>JBHHXV010000232.1:0-3874 GCA_046757225.1 bacterium | reverse complement strand
ATATACATATATATAATTTTACGGAAACAACGGGTTAAAAAAGGGAGCGGCCGAATAGATGAATAAAATAAAAAGTTTGTTAATCATAGTTATTACAGCGGGAATGCTTCTTGGCGCACATTCCGCTCTTGCCTGCGTGGGCCGGAAATTAATCATAGGATATATGCCTTTCACGGAACAGGCTATTCTGGCTCAGATGCTGGCTATCATGGTTGAGGAAAGAACCGGAACCAAGGTCAGCTTAAAGGAACTGGAAGACAGTGTCGAAGCTCACCGGGCTTTGGAGGCGAATGAGATTCAATTGTATATCGAGTATACCGGAATAGGGGTTTCGGAAGTTCTGGGAGTAAAGCCGGATAAAAACGCCAAGGTTTTATACAGACAAGCCAAAAAGGCCTATAATAAAAATTTCAATATTATCTGGTTAAAAAGATTCGGATACAGCTCCACGTATACGGAATTTGCCGATTTCATAAAACAGGGGATTCCCCTGGATCCCGCACCGGTAGTTCGTAAATCCACCTTGAAGAAATTTCCCGCCCTTTCCCGGCTGCTTAATAAATTAAAGGGAAAAATCAGCGTAAAACAGATCAATTCCATGATCGTTCAGGTTGAGCGCGAGGGCAAAAAGCCGCGGGAAGTGGCCAGCCGTTTCTTGAGCAACCTGGGGATTTCCTTCAGCTTCAACCCTGGCAGAGCTTAACCCGAATAATTCGGGCGTAGCCCATATCGGTATTTATTTGAAAACAGATGCCAAGAAACTTCGTTGGGACGCCGGGTTAAACTATTCCCCAAAAGGATTGTTCTATTTTTTGCTTTATCCCTGAAATTAAATGAGGAGAATCCTTTAGAAAGGCTTCCATAGCCTCCTTAACCAGAAAACGGGGGTCCTGGCCGTAAGATTTAAGCCGGTTATCTATCCAGGGTCTGGCGATTTCAGGGTTAAAATCCCGGCTCTGAACCTTTTCCATAAATTCCGGCAGGAAATTTTCCCCAAAGTCTTTTTTGTTTTCCAAAGAGACCAGATCCGAGACCTTCAGGGAAAGGGGAGAAATTTCCATTCCGATACTGTTCAGCATCTTAAGGGTAAAATCATGGGCGACTTTTTCCAACTCCCGGGCGGCTTTCCTCTTTTGGGCTTCAAGTTCTTGATCTGTAGCGCCCGCTCCCAGCGGTTCCATGATAATTTCCAGATATATCTTGTTTTTCGGTTCTGTCCCTGAAGGCCGCAAAGCGATAGAGACGTCATTTTTCAGTTTATAAATAAGGAGGTTTCTGGACATCTGATCGGTCAGTGAGAGAATTCTGCCGAATCTCTTTTCATCCAGTTGGTCGATGAATTCGATGACTTCGATTCCGGCAATCTTTTTCAACCGGTTTTCCGGTGACCGCAAAGCCTCCTGGATACGCTTGATTTTTTCAGTGCCCGCCGCCCCTTCCATAATAGTACAGACCAACCGGTTGTCAACATAGCCGTATTTTTTGTAGATTTCATCCAGGTATTCCGGTAAAGTCTTATCCTGCCGGGATAAGACGGATACCAGATCAGCCAGCACCAACGCGGCTCCAGCGGCGTCCTTATCGCGGATGTCGGGATTAAGTAATATCCCATGACTCTCCTCGGCTCCCAGGACAAAACCGGCCAGGCTTCCTTTTACGCCCCGGAATTCACCTTCGGTTTCCATTTTGTACAACAGATCGCCGATATACTTAAAACCGACCAGCAGGTCACCGATGCAGGCAACCCCGAATTTTTCCGCTATCCGGCTTATCAGGGTGCTGGTCACCTTGGTGATGGTTACAAATGAATGGTCGTTCAGCCTGCTTTCGGCTTTTTTTTGTTCGAAAATATAATGGGCAATCATAATACCGATCTCGTTGCCGGTAAAAAAGACCCATTCACCGTTTCGGTCAGGGGCGCAAATTCCGATTCGGTCGGCGTCCGGGTCGGTCGAGACTGCCAGTTGAGCGCCCGTTTTCTCAGCGACTCTGACCGCTTCTTCCATCGATTCCCGGACTTCCGGGTTGGCGATCCGGAATTTCACGTTTTTAAAGGAGCCATCCGGCTGGTATTGTTTTTCCACCTTTATCAGATGGAAACCGGCCTTTTCCAGCAAACGACCACAGGTGTTGACGCCGGTTCCGTTTAAAGGGCTGTAAGCGATCTTGGTGGAAAAGCGTTTGCTTGATTGAAGAGGAATTTTAAGGTTGCTGGCGATGTAGGACTGATAAGCCTCTTCTTCAATAAAACCGATTAACCCTGTTTGGTGAGCTTCCTCATAATCGAGATTCTTTACCTTCGCCACCTGATCGACCATGTCCGACATTTCCTGGTCGTGGGGAGGAATTTCCTGACCACCGTGGAAATTGAAGAATTTGGCTCCATTATCGTCCGGGTGATTGTGGGAGGCGCTGATATTCAAGCCCCCGTCCGCCCGGTAATATCGAATATAAAAAGAGAGTTCCGGAGTGGAACAAACCGATACCTGCTCATTTACCATATAGACTTTTACGTGATTGGCCGCGTAGACTCCGGCGGCAATTCCGGCGAAATCCCTGGAGGTAAGCCCAATCAGGGGGTTCGGCAGGTTTGTGCTGTAGTTCTCTCTGATATCATTGAACATCAGGACATCGTTGGCGATAACCACCTTTAGTTCCTTGCCAGGACGCTTCTGCCGCAGGTAATTGACGTGTCCCTGGATGGAACTGGATATCGTGACCGGATTAATCCGGTTCTCCCCGATTCCGACCGGCCCCGCCGGCCTCCCGTACCGAAAGGGATGATCCGGTAAAAACTGTCCAGCAGAAAATCCCACCGTTCCTGGCCGATCAGGTACTCCAACTGCGGCCGGTAACTGCTCAGATTGGGATCGGAAAGCCACCTTTCCAGATTGGCCAAAGCTTTTTGCCTGATTGCTTCATCTATATTGGATAATTGGTTAAATCCCTTTTTTACCCTTCCGGTTAAACTCATAGAACTATCCTTAATTTTGAAATCTTATCGGGTAATAATACCGGGATCGGTATTTTACGCCCGATTATTGTCAGTATCATAGCATATATTCTCGGAAATTTGAACCGGCAAATCCTTTAATGGCAATCAAATACTCCTAAATCTACCTTATGGCACAGCGCTTGCATATGTAATTAAGTGATAGCTGTTATGTGTTTGGTTTTAACCCTTTAAAGTAAAGAAAAGGAGAAAAACATGGCCGGATTTAAGAAGCATCCGATCTTCTGACTATGATGTGGACAATAATTTTAAGTTTATATATAGCGATACGCCATTAAATTCAGGCGTATCCACGGAGAAAAAAAATGTTATTAATTAAAATAGGAAAATGGCTCAAAAGAGCTAAAGGGGATGAAGAGGGCTTTACCCTTATCGAATTATTGATCGTGGTCGTTATTATTGGTATCCTGTCGGCAGTTGCCGTGCCTACTTATACACGGTATATGACATCCGCGAAAGCCGGCCCCGGTTTCAACGGGATTAACGCGGTAGTTCAATACATTGAAGGGGTGAGGATTGCCAGCGCTACTCCGGCCGTTTATCCGACGGTTACGCAGGCGGTACTGGACAGCATTACTCCTACTGCCAGTAACTTCACCTTCGCCTACGATCAAGGTACCGCGACCGTTACCGCGACCGGGAGAAGTGAAGTCAGCGGAAACATCGCTTATACCATGAGCGTGAACGGTAATGGAACCTGGGCCTTGACCGGGGACTTCACTGGAGTAACACCTCCAAATCAATAAACCGAGACTTGATGATTTAATCAAGTTGAATCAACACAACCTAGAAAAGGCGCCTGGAATTTCTCCAGGCGCCTTTTATTTTAACGTGAAAAAAAAAAAAAATTGGAAACCCGCT
>JBHHXV010000231.1:0-3879 GCA_046757225.1 bacterium | reverse complement strand
ATTTTCAACAACATATCATCTGCTTTGCTATGATTCCCGAATTATTCGGGTTAAACGGGAGTCTCGCGGCCACCTCTCTTTTTCTTTTTGTAATAATTAATCAACCCGTTGGTACTGGAATCATGACCGGTTATAAGAGCGTCATCCCGTAATTCCGGCAGTATGCTTGCTGCCAGCTGTTTTCCCAGTTCCACACCCCATTGATCAAAAGAGCATATTCCCCAGATTATCCCCTGGGTAAATATCTTGTGTTCATATAAGGCGATGAGGCTTCCTAAAATTCCTGGTGTTACTTTTTCAAACATAATGGCATTGCTTGGACGATTTCCTTCAAAGATTTTATGCGGTATAAGCGCTTCCAGTCTTTCTCCGGTCATACCCGCCTCAGTCAATTCCTTCCGCACCTGAGTTTCCGTTCTTCCTTTCATTAAGGCCTCTGGCTGGGCAAAGAAATTCGCCAGTAAAATCTCATGATGGTCACCTACAGGGTTATGGCTGGTAACCGGCGCTAAAAAATCGGCCGGAACAATCCTGGTTCCCTGATGAATAAGCTGATAAAAGGCATGTTGCCCGTTTGTTCCCGGTTCTCCCCAGATAACAGGACCGGTAGAGACCTCCACCTTTTCACTGTCACGGGTTATATGTTTACCGTTTGATTCCATATCTCCCTGTTGAAAATACGCGGCAAATCGGCGCAGGTACTGATCATAAGGTAAGATTGCCTGAGTCTGGCAACCTAAAAAATTGTTATTGAGAATGCCGATCAATCCTAAAATAACCGGCATGTTTTTAGGGAATTCAGCGGTTCTGAAATGGTTATCCATCTCATAGGCTCCCTTGAGCATCGCTTCAAAGTTGTCCATGCCGATGGAAAGCATGACCGGTAAACCTATAGCGCTCCAAAGAGAATAACGGCCACCCACCCAGTCCCAGAACTCGAACATGTTGTGGGTGTCGATGCCAAATTCCGAGACACCTGCCGTATTGGCAGACACCGCCACAAAGTGTTTCTCAATATCGGTTTTATCTTTTGCCGATGTCAAGAACCAGTCTCTGGCAGAGTTGGCGTTTGTCATCGTTTCCAAGGTGGTGAATGTCTTGGAGGCGATAATAAACAGCGTTGTTTCCGGAACAACCTTTTTCAGGGTTTCCGCCAGGTGCGTGCCGTCTATATTGGAAACGAAATGAAAACGCAGCTGCTCATGCCGGTAAGGTTTTAACGCTTCAGCGACCATTGCCGGGCCGAGATCGGAACCGCCTATGCCGATATTGACAATATCTTTAATCCTTTTACCTGTATAACCTTTCCACGCGCCGTTTCTCACCTCTTCCGAAAAGACTTTTAACCGGCCCAGGAGATGATTCACCTGCTTCATGACATCCTCGCCATCCACCATGACAGCTTGGTCGCCTCTATTTCTCAGGGCTGTATGAAGAACCGCCCGGCCTTCAGTACTATTGATTTTCTCTCCTGAAAACATTTTTTCTATCCATGTTTTCAAATCAGCTTCCCTGGCCAGATCCAATAAAAGATTAAAGATTACGTGGTCAAACAGGTTTTTGGAGTAATCGAGAAAAAGACCGCAGGCTTCAAGGCTGTACCTGGTAAATCTGTCTCTATCCTTTTCAAATTCCGAAAGCATGGAAACGCTCCTTATATGCTCAGCATGAGCCTCCAGGTTTTTCCATGCTTTAAGGTCTTTCACCCTGTATTTATTACCCATTCTGTGCCCCATATTTTTATTTCCCGTCCTTGGCGCGGGTTCTGTTTCAGGCGTCATTTTTTATGGTTCCCTGTTCTTTTGATTCCGGTTGGTCGCCGAATTTCAGGCAGTCCATGGGACAGGCGGTCACGCAGATACCGCAGCCGATACAGGATGAGTTTTTATTGGAGAACTCATCCTGCTTCAAGGCGTGGCTCATGACATCGATTCCCACCAGGCAGTAGCGGGAGCACTCGCCGCAGGCGATACACTTCTCATTGGAAGATATTTTGAGCTTGCCGTACCAGGAGCTTAAATGCTCCATCAGTTTGGCCAGAGGGCACCAGTAGCGGCACCAGATCTTTCCCCCCAGAAAGGGATAGAGAGCCACCGGAATGATTCCCACCAGCCAGGCGTCCACCACTACCTTATAGATGTCGTGGGCGTTCTGGCCAATCCCTGAGAGCGCGCTCACGCCGTCTTTCAGCAGGTACAGGAACGTGGAAAGAAAAACCGCGCCGATAATCCAGTTTCCCATCTTCTCCCATTTTTCTGAGGTTTCCCCTTTGGGAGCGAAATGGCGCCAGCGGTCACCCAGGGTCTCGGCCAGCCCCCCGCAGCCGCAGACCCAGGAGCAATAGCGCTTCCCCTGCCACCTGACCGCCAGGGGGATAATAATAAAGGAAAGAATAAGACCCCAGACAATATAACCGAACGCCGGTTTGTAAAAGAAGGTCGGGTAAAAAAGCGGCCAGGCATAAATATACCCGTAAGACCGCCAGTAACTCACCTTATCGACCGCATAGATAATAAATTCAGGAATAATGAAGAAAAAGGTCCACTGGAAAAAAATCAGGCTGGTATATCGTTTGATCTGGTAAGAGTCCTTCTTTTTTATTCCCCAGCGTTTCATGGCCCCGATGCCGAACAGGGTAACCGCAACCGTATACAGCACCGTATACCAGAAACTGGGCGAGCGTCCTGAAAGGTAATAACTGGACGAGGGCAGCAGCGTAAAAGGCCAGAAACCGAATTTGATCCCGTAAATCGTGTAAACCAAGAGTGACCACCAGGAGAGGAAGATCCAGCGCCCCTTATCCCATTCCCCTTCCATCTTAATACCGGCATTTTTCAGAAATTTGACCGGCATTTCCGCCCCCACCAGTACAAAAGCATGGTCGTAAGGGATTTCTCTTTCTTCCTTTTGACCGACTGCCAGTTTACCGCTCTTTTCTCCGAATTCCCGGACATTGGAATTAAAAAGGACCTCCAGCTTTCCGGCAGCCTGGGCTTCTTTGAGCTTCCGCTCATTGTCTTTGAAAATCCGGAAGAAAGAATCCTTCCGGTAAGAAAGCGTTACTTTGTTTTCCTCAGCCAGGGTGAGGGCCGCTTCGATAGCGCTGTTTCCCCCTCCCACCACCAGGATGTTTTCGTTTCTGTAATGGCGGGGACTGTACAGGCGATGGTAGACCTGTTCCTGTTCTTCACCTTTGACCTTGAGTTTGCGGGGATTGCCCCGTTGCCCGATTCCTAACAGCACCCGGCGGGCCTGATATTCCCCCTGTCTGGTGGTAATCCGAAACGTTTCTCCTTCTTTGGCGACCCCGGTAACTTCTTCCCCAACCTTGATTTCGATTTCGTGATTATCGATCAGCTTATGCCAGCAGGTAAGGAGTTCCTCTTTGGTGGAACCCTCCAGCCACAGTTTTCCTTTGGGAGCGACAGAATCCGGTTCCGCGTAAATCCACTTCCCTTCCGGAAAATCTTCGATGGTGTTGGCGACTTTACTCTTTTCCAGGAGCAGGTAACTGAGGCCTTTTTCTTTGGCCTGGAAGGCGGCGTTGATCCCGGCCGGCCCCGCTCCGCAGATCAAGACATCATAACAGTCCGGATCACTTCCTTTGCCATCAGGCAGAGAAGCGATATGATTGATCACCTGGAAACCCTGTTCCATAGCCAGCTTGATCACCGGTGCCCCGGCCAGGTCACCGGCAATAAACATACCGGGAACATTGCTTTCCAGGTTTTCATCCACCACCGGCCGCGGGGCAGGGCCCGCTCCGGAACGCAAAATCGCCATGACGCCGTCACCGAGACGGCTGAAGAAAGAACTCATCTTTTATGCCTTTCTATCCCGGTCTATTAAACTTGGCTGACATTTGCCAGACCCCTTATC
>JBHHXV010000230.1:0-3941 GCA_046757225.1 bacterium | reverse complement strand
ATACCTCAGCCAGAATCATGAGCATGCTCTATGATTATACCCCCCTGGTTGAGGTATACTCTATTGACGAAGCCTTCCTTGACATCTCCGGTTCCTTCCATCTGTTCGGCACTCCGGAATTATTAGCCAGATCTCTTAAAAACCAGATCTACCAGGAATTGGGGCTCACCTGCTCGGTTGGGATCGCTCCCAACAAACTGTTGGCCAAGTTGGCAGCGGAAATGCAGAAGCCGGATGGTTTGGTAATCATTCACCCTGACCAAGTGTCTGACGTGCTGAAAAACATGCCGGTAGGGGAACTATTCGGTATCGGCCGGAAGGTCGAGCGCCACCTGGCCGGTTATGGCATAGAGACCTGTGGGGAACTGGCCCGCTTTCCGGTTGAAATCTTAAAGAAACGATTTGGGATAATCGGAGAACATTTGCATAACATCGCCAGGGGGATAGATTCCATAGCCCGGTAGTTCCCTTGAAGGTGGATAATGAGGTAAAATCAATCGGACATGGGACCACTTTCGATGAGAATATAGAGCTTGATAACCGGGAAGAGCTTCACCGGCAAATAAGAAGACTTTCTGAAATGGTAGGCCGCCGCGCACGGCGTTATCATTATTCAGGTCGAACCGTAACTCTGGGAATCCGTTACAGTGACTTCTCCAGTTTTCATAAGCAGCACGCAATTGCTGACTACATAAATCAGGGCGAGGATATTTGCTGGGTCGCAATTGGAATTTTGGAACCCATTGAGCTCAGGCTTTCGATACGGCATGCGAGTGTTACTCTTTCTCAGCTACGAAAGGGAATTGTGCAACCAAGCCTGTTCGGCTCCTCAGCCCAAAAGATCAAGACCACTGCCGCCATGGATATTATCAATGATGAGTACGGGGAATTCACCATCACCCAGGGTCGGTTGTTGTATCTACGCAAGCACGCACGGGTGATTGCCCCGGCGTATCGGCCCGCTGGGCCGCATAAGATTGAAATGGAGTAAACTAATGTTGGGCTTTTTAATAAAAAGCATAAAGTTCTCATGATTTATTACGCTCATACATCTTCTATAAGAAAACCAGAACTGCTTAAACATCATTTATCGAATGTTGCGGAACAAGCCAGGAAGTTTGCATTATCAATCAGAACGAACCAGGACAAGTTTTCCGATGCCGCCTGGCTGGCAGGCATGCTGCATGATCTGGGAAAATACAGAACTGAATTTCAGGAATATCTTTTCGGAAAAAGGGAGGGAAGTCAGGATACCCATCATGCGTTTTATGGAGCTGCCGCCGCTTGTTATAATCTGAGAAACATAGAACTGCTCTTTGCTATTGCCGGTCATCATGCAGGCTTACATAATCATTCAGACATTCAACAAGGTTTACACAAATACCAGGCACAAACAAAATATCCTGAATTAATCGAGCGTCTTATTGATGATTTTGGAGAACTACCCCAGGCAATCGAAACCGCTTCTTTCCAAACGGATCAGGAAAAACTAGCGATTGAGGTGCGTATACGTCTGCTTTTTTCCTGCCTGGTCGATGCCGACCGGTTGGAAACGGCCCGTTATGAAAAAATGACTTTACCGGAATCAAAACCGTTTGAGCCTGGCCTGCTACTCGACAAGTTGTTAACCTATATTAAAACACTTGACAACAAAGAGAGTGCTCTTGGTTTACTGCGCCGTCAGATTCTCGAATCCGCCTTGGCCAGGGGGAAAGAACCGCAAGGTTTCTTTTCCATGACCGTACCGACCGGAGGGGGAAAAACCCTGTCATCCATGGCCTTCGCGCTGGCCCATGCACGCACCCATGGTTTGCAACGGGTAATCGTAGTCATTCCTTATACTTCGATCATAGAGCAGAATGCCGAAGTGTACCGGAAAGTATTTGGTGCCGACCTGCTGCTTGAGCACCACTCATCGGTTAAACTTAGGGAAAACGAGGATGAATCAAAACAACTCTCCAACCTGGAACTGGCTGTAGAAAACTGGGATGCCCCGATCATTGTCACTACCCAGGTCCAGTTGCTTGAATCGCTGCTTTCCCGTTCGCCCCACAAATGCAGAAAGCTGCACAATATCGCCCGCAGCGTCATCATTCTCGATGAAGTGCAGACACTTCCCTACCACCTTCTTGACCCGGTTCTGAGCGTTTTTCAGGAGCTTTGCCAGAATTACGGGACTTCCATTCTGCTCTGTTCGGCGACCCAACCGGTATTCCAAAAAAGTTATGGGTTACCCTATGGTCTGGAATCCGCCCAAGTGCGGGAAATTGCTCCCGACCCTCCCAAGCTGTTTCAACAATTGCAGCGGGTAACCTACCATCTGCCCCAAAGAAACGAAAAGCTTTCCTGGCTGGCTTTAACGGAAAAGTTACGTGATTGCGACCGGTTTCTGGTCGTAGTGAGCACCCGTAAGCAGGCCTTTCAACTGTGGGAAGCCGTCAAAGCGAGCTTACCGCCAGAAGCCCACGACACTGTATTTCACCTCTCTTCCAGTATGTGCGCAGCCCACCGCCTAGCCGTTATCGGGACAATCAAAGCGCGGCTGGAGAAGCAACTTCCCTGCCGGGTGGTTTCCACCCAGTTGATTGAAGCGGGAGTCGATCTTGATTTCCCGGTAGTTTACCGGGCATTGGGGCCTTTGGATTCGATCGTGCAGGCGGCCGGCCGCTGTAACCGGGAGGGCAAGCTGCCGGGAAATGGGCAAGTTCATGTGTTTGTTCCAGAGGACAATGGTTTGCCGGGTGGTTCATATAAAACCGCCACCAATAATACAGATTCATTTTTTCATACTCCGGGCATGGCGGAGCAGATGGCCTGCGATCCGGCGGTGTTTTCCCGTTATTTCTCCAGCCTGTTTCAGGTTGTACCGACAGATGCAAAAAAAACAGGGGGAAATAGTATTCAGGAGAACCGGATCAAATTTAATTTCAAGCGCGTCTCAGAAACGGCCAGAGTTATAAAGGACACCACCACTGCGCTGATCGTTCCTTATGGAGAGGCGGCGGCACTGATTTCCCGCATCAGAGAAAAACCTTATTTTTCCAGGGACGACTGGCGCAGTTTTCAAAGATACACAGTTGCGATAAGAAATGGTGACATGAATGAGTTGATAAGCTACAATGGAACCGAACGTTTAAGGGACGACGTAGATATTCACGTTGCCGGTGAATCGTTTTACCATCAGGATGTCGGGTTGATGATTAAAGCATGGCCTTTGAAGGAGCTTATTGTATGAATACCGTAGCAGTAAAGGTATGGGGTGATTTCGCCTGTTTTACCCGGCCGGAAATGAAGGTGGAGCGGGTATCGTATCCGCTGATGACCCCTTCGGCGGCCCGAGGGGTGCTGGAAGCGATTTTCTGGGAACCGCAGATGTATTATCTGGTTCATGAAATAGCTGTGGTTAAGAAAGGGGGCTGGGTTTCTTTTCGCCGGAACGAGGTACAGAGCGTGATCAGTCTCAGCAGCGCCAAAAGCTGGATGAAGGGGAGTAAGGCGGTTTCCTATATTGAAGCCGGGGTCGGATCGGAGTTCGGCACCCCGCGCAACAGCCTGGTGCTGCGGGAGGTCGAGTATCTCATCACTGCCGAAATCAGGCTGAGCGAACTGGCGCAGCCGCCCAAAGACAATCTGGTCAAATACCGGGAAAAGTTTGCAAAACGGGCCGGTGCGGGAAAATGTTTTTACCGGCCTTACCTGGGATGCCGGGAGTTCGCCGCCGATTTTGAACTGGTGGAAGACCCGGCTGCGGTCACTGTTGCCAACTGGCCGGAAGAAAATCTGGGACTTATGCTCTTTGACCTGTTCGACCATGAGGAACGAAAAAGCGGTTTTGCCTGGAAGGAAGAACTATCCGGCAAGAAAAAAGAACGGGGCTTTGCGGGGCAGAAGATCGAACCGCAGGCGGCACTCCCAGCTCTCCCCGAGATCGGTCACCTGCG
>JBHHXV010000229.1:0-3959 GCA_046757225.1 bacterium | reverse complement strand
ACCGTTATATTTACTATTGAAGTTTCTCTACTTTGTACCATTCATTCTTTTCCAGAATCCAATCCTGATTCTCTATTTTCTGGCTTATCAATTCCTTCTTATAATTGTATACGGTTATTTCTATGACGACCTTTCCATGCCTTCCGGTAGGCAAAACCGCGGTGGTCATTGTTTTAACCGTAAAATAACTGTCCGTATATCCGGGAAACTCGATAAAATCTACATAATCATCCTCTGAAACTTCACGCCTGTATCGAGGATTAATATATGGATATATTTTTCTGAATAACCTCTTTTGAAATGCCTGGCAATACCCATCCGCTCTCTTTTTCAATCTTTCATTTAAGGCATTGAGTTCCTTTTCCGAATATTGGGAAACATTATTTTTGTATACCCGGTGAGCGGACGCAGTGCCATATAAGGCAAACGACCCAAGCAAGATCGCTGTAACGCTTAACTTTAACGCCTGCCGTGTCACCTTAATATAATGAATATATCGGATTATGAACCACCACCCAGAATATCGAAGGCAACGCTCATTTTTTCCTTGGTCACACCCAACAAGGCTTCCGTATACTCGATATTATGCACGCCTCTGCTGCCATCATTCACTACGTACATGTAATTAAAATTAGCGTCATCGTACAGTTCCTGGATGCTCCCGGTTTTCGCTCCGCTTTTCCTGGCATTATCAAGGCTGGCTTTCAATTCCTCAAGCCTGGGTTTAATCTCAGCCAACAGCTTTTGGGTGGTTTCCTGCCATTCGTCAATAATGTTCTGCCGGTCTTCATCATGACATTCAGCGCAGACCTTGCCATTAACCTTAAAGAACTTGGCCGGTTGATGACAATCCGAGCAGACCGCGTTTTGAGGGTACATATAATTGGGGCTGTCTTCCACGTTTACCCCTTTGATACCAAGGTTCATCAACAGCTGCTGCTGATGACACAAGGTGCAGTCCCGAGGAGCCTTCTTGTCATTGTGACATCTCCAGCAAATCATCATTCGCGGCAGAAGAACACCCTTCTTATCCTTCCACTCAATCGGGCCGTGGACAATTTCCTGGTGGCAGTCCAGACAGTTAAAGCCTTTATCCAGATGAAAGGCATGCGGTATCTGTATACCTTTCCGCCGCCGCTCCACTTTTCCCCGGAAATCCAGCAACTGATTCTTTATCACGAAATCCGCCACCGTCTTTTTACTGTGGCGCCCCCGGTTGCCCTTTGAGGAATGGCAGCTTACGCAGTTCCCCAGCAAGGATTTCCGCAGATAGCTCCCCCTTACCAGTCGAATCAGCCACTCTCCCTTTTCATTCGCATAATTGCTTACAATCCCATCGTTCTTAGTCGGATTACGATAATATTGAGGAAGCAGCAATTCTTCCATCCCTCTATATTTCTTTTCATATTTCTTTACGCTCTCGTAAAATTCATCAACCGGTTCACCCATCCAGCCGTTAGCGGCATGCAGGATGTCCAGTTGAGCGTACAGCTTGGCTTTAATAAAACCGACGGCGCCTTCCTCGAAATGGCAGTCCTGACAGACCAGCCCTCGCCGGGCATGCGAAGACATTGACCAGGCCGCCACATCCGGCTCCATTATATGGCAGCAATCTTTACAAAATGTCGGGGCTGAAGAAAAATGAATCAGCTCATAATTGGCAATACCGGTTACTAACATGCACACAAGTCCAATGGCAATCGCCACTGGTCTGTTATCAATAACCCAACGTTTGAAATTCCTAAACATACCCTGAATTCCCCCTTAATTTAGCAACCTTAATTACCAGTTTGCCTTGGCGTCAATAATTTTCTTCTTCTTATAGGGATTATACTCTACCATCCCTAACACCGTTTTATCCATCTTATCGAAAATCATCTTAGCGATAACCTCTTTATCTACTAATCCCCACCAATTTCCCTTGGCGTCAATATCTGGTGATTTATCGCCAGGCTTACGTTTAGCCAAATAAACATTATATCCGCCATTGGCGTATATATTATTGCTGCTGACGATCGGGTGAGAGGAACTGATAAAGACCAACCCTTTCCACCAGGTCCTGCCACTGCCGAAAATGGTATTATGATCGATTAAGGGAGAACAGTAATTAAGGCATCTGATTCCCTTTCCGTCTGCTCCTAAAATGGAATTGTAGGTAATATTAGGAGAAGAATAGTTCATACAGTCGATCGCCGTTTTATTATTTATAAATTTGTTATTAGTAACCAGAGCCTGGGATTTTTCCCAGCAACGCACCCCTTCATCGTTATTCTTAATGATATTGTGGCGGATGACCGGATTAGAGCTTATACAGGCGATACCGGTTCTCGCCTTGGATATTGTCGCATACTCGATAATACATCCATGGCCTTCGATCAGTTCGTCGCTGTTGTAATCATAGGCGCTGTCCACAATCTTGATACCATCCCAGTCACCCTGCTTCCCGGAGCAGGTAAAGACAATTCTTTTTTTCCTGGTTCCTATGGCATGCAGGTTCCCTTCAACCACAAAAGGGGTGTACGAATCAAATCTGATTTCCACCCCCGGTTTTATGGTTAACAGCACCTCCGGTTTTACGGTCAGCTTTTTTATTACATAGTAAGGACTCTTATCAGCGGTCAAGACTGTATCCTTGGTAATATCGCCGTAAAGATAATTTTTAGAAGCTTTTGACAGTGTCCGCAGCCTAAAATCATTTTTCAAGTCAACGGATTTGCCCTCTTTGGCAGCCGGTTCGCTCATTTCACCGCCGCAACCGATAAACGATACTGCCATGGCGATGATTACTACCACCATTCCTTTACTAAGCCAATCCTTAATCATTAACCAGCTCCCTGAAGCGCTCTTGCTGACAATCGCCATTTACCAGATAAAAGACCTGGACAGAATATCTGTCACTGTTTTAATGTTATGCACCACTGCCCAGACGCTCCAGACCAGCAGCGCCCCTATAAGCACCAGCTCTATAAACGTCAGAAATTTCTGGAAGAGCGTCAGCTCATGTTCGGGAATTTCAAGATCTATGGCATGCAGTTCGTCAACTGTCATGGTTGAGACATCAATATGCTCGTCTGGCGAAACCATCTTGACCTCCTTATGCTATAAAAGTTTCTTAAATATTAGTAGATAACCGGTTCAATCGTAAACAGGGCTTTTCCCATATTAACAAAAAAAGGAGCGCCCAGAATAAACAGAAAGATTCCAACCATCACTATTATCGTCACCACCCGCTCCCGTCTTATATCGTCTTCGGTCCGTTGACGGCTGGTTGTCTCAAACGACATGTCCGGATTCACCCGGCCTATTCTTTCCTTCAAGCTCATAATATTCTCTCCTTTTTTACCTCAAACATTTTCAGTTGTTTCTCAATTGTTGTCTTTTTTTTCTTTTTTCCCGGGCTTTCTGGAGGATCAACTCCTCGTATACGGTCAGCGGATTCAATTTGATTCTTGACCGGGGACTGTGAAAGTACTTCATCCGGTAGACAGCATCATAAGAATGGCAGTCAGTGCAGAGATTATAGAGCAGGTTCGGCCTCAGGAAACTGGTGGTGGCTCTGCCTTCGGTATTCTTCCCTTCTCCTGGAGCAAATTTGCTTCCCCTCCACCGATGCGGATTATGGCAGGTGGGGCAGGTGATATCTCCATTCGGACTCTGAACACCCTCGTTAGTATAAACATGGAACGCCGGCCGGCGGCTCGCGTCATCAATCTCCTGATTGGTTAATTTCAGATTCAGGGTTTTCCAGATATAGTTGAACGGCTCCCTCACGTAATCCGCCTGGTTTTTAGCGGCGAATTTCATGGCCACAAAGATGTTCCACGGGTGCATACCCACCAGCGGCTGTTTCGCCTGGGCCGGATTTCCGGGAGAATGACAGGACAGACAGAACCTTACCGCTTTATCTCCCACCTCTCCATTCATCCGTATATTCATCTTATTGATCTTGGACGGCCCCA
>JBHHXV010000228.1:0-3959 GCA_046757225.1 bacterium | reverse complement strand
GAAGCTCAGGAAATCCTGGAATTAAACCAGGAGGACGAAGAGCTGGCCGAACTGGCCAGGGATGAGAGAAAAGAGCATCAGGCCGCCCTGGCGGAGCTGGACCAGGAGCTTAAACTGCTGCTGCTTCCCAGCGACCCCAACGATGAAAAGAACATCATCCTGGAAATCAGGGCGGGAACCGGGGGAGACGAAGCCGGTCTGTTTGCCGCCGACCTGTATAGAGCCTATCTGAAATACGCGGAAAACAACTCCTGGAGAGTGGAAACGCTCAGCTCCAACCAGACCGGGGTGGGAGCTATTAAAGAGATAGTGGTGTCCATCGAAGGGAAGCGGGTCTACAGCAAGCTGAAATACGAAAGCGGCGTCCACCGGGTCCAGCGGGTGCCCGCCACCGAAACCCAGGGCCGGATCCATACCTCCGCTGTTACCGTAGCCGTACTGCCGGAAGCTGAAGAAGTGGAATCGGAAATCGATCCCAACGACCTCAAGATCGATGTCTATCGCTCTTCCGGCCCCGGCGGGCAGAGCGTAAACACCACTGACTCGGCCGTTCGTATTACCCATAAACCCTCCGGCCTGGTAGTCACCTGTCAGGATGAGAAATCCCAGCACAAAAACAAAGCCAAAGCCCTGAAAATATTAAGCGCCCGGTTGCTGGACAAGCTGCTGCATGAACAGCAGGAAGGAATCGCCCAGGAACGCCGCCAGATGGTGGGAACCGGAGACCGGAGCGAACGTATCAGAACCTATAATTTTCCCCAGGGACGAGTGACCGATCACCGGGTCGGGCTTACCCTGTATAAGCTGGAAACGATCATGACCGGAGAACTGGACCTGGTGATCGTTCCCCTGATCAGCTATTTCAAGGCTGAAGCCCTCAAAAGCGTCTAAAGGAATTCTCTTTGGCTGCCAAGAAAGACTGCTTGTGGACCATCCTTGGTGTTCTGGAATGGACCGGTGATTTTTTCCGCCAGAAGGGAATAGAGAGGGGAAGGTTTGAAGCGGAACGGTTGTTGGCCCACGTCATCGGCTGCGAGCGACTGGATCTCTATCTTAATTTCGACCAGCCCCTTTCCCCGGCCGAGCTCAGCGCTTTTCGACAGCTGGTGACCGCCAGAGCGAAACGGGAGCCTCTCCAGTATCTGACCGGTTTTCAGGAGTTCTGGTCACTCCCGTTTGAGGTGGGACCGGATGTTCTGGTTCCCCGGCCCGACTCTGAACGGCTGATTGAAATCCTCCTGGAAACAACAAAATCCCAAGACAGGGGTAAAATCCTGGACCTGGGAACCGGCTCAGGGGCCTTGGCAGTTGCCGCATCTTCCGAGCTGCCCGATTTTTCCGTCTATGCCAGCGATTTGAGTCGAGCCGCCGTAAGAACGGCGTCCGCCAATGCTGAGAAACTGGAAAAAAGGGTTTCTTTCGCTGTGGGAAACTGGCTGGAGATGTTCCAGCCAGGCAGCTTTGATTTTATCATCTCTAACCCTCCTTACATCAGAACCGGCGATTTCGACAATCTGATGCCTGAAGTAAGAAATCATGAACCGAGGCTGGCCCTGGACGGGGGAGCCGACGGCCTGGAGTGCTACCGGAAAATTATCCGAGACGCCCCCGGCTACCTGAAACCGGCCGGGGTATTGCTCCTGGAAATCGGCTGCGACCAGGCGGTTGAGATAAAGGGTTTATTCCAGCAATCCTCATTATGGAAAGAGTGTATAATATATCAGGATTACGCCAAAAATGACCGGGTGGCAACCGCCAAACTAAGGGAGGTAAATGATGGATTTTAGCGACTTGATGGAACTTTCTCTCAAGTTCCGGGAATCGAAGTGTTTTTTCGTTTCTTTGAAACTGGGCGTTTTCGATCTGTTGAGTTCCGGAGCGAAAACCGCTGCCGAGGCCGCTCAAGAACTGTCCATCGACCGGCGGGCTTCTGAAATTCTTTTGAACGCCCTGGTGAGCTTGAGGCTGTTGAAGAAACAAGACGGCTATTATTCCGATACCGATATCACCCGTCAATTTCTGACCAAAGGAGGCGCCGATTACCGGGGAGCGATCTTCAACCATCTGGACTCCTGTTGGGAAGCCTGGTCGGATTTTGAAAACACGGTCCGCAGCGGTAGCCCAAAGGCGGAATTTTCCGCGTACAAGGCGGACGACGCCAATGACGACTTTATCTGGGGAATGGATAATGTGGGAAAAACCAGGGCTCAGGATGTCCTTAAAGCGGTTGACTTTTCCCGCTTTACATCGATGCTGGATCTGGGCTGCGGAGCGGCCACCTATTCAATCGCTTTCGCCCGGCGCAATCCGGGGCTTCAGGTTACCGCTCTGGACCTGGATATCTCTTTGCGGGTGGCCAGAGAAAATGTGGCAGGACAAGGGGTGGAAGGCCAGTTTGACTTTATCGGAGGCGACTTTCTAACGGTGGACTGGGGAAACGGGTATGACCTGATCTGGGCTTCTCAATTTATTCACTGCTTTGGCGAGAACGAGACCCGCTGGTTATTGGAAAACGCTTATAACCGGTTGCCCGCAGGCGGACAATTAATGATTCATGACTTTCTGCTGGACGAGGACAAAACCAGCCCACCGTACGGGGCCATCTTTTCCATCCATATGCTGGCGGCCACTGAACAGGGGAGATCGTATTCCGCTGCCGAACTGACCGGCTGGATGACCGAAATCGGATTCAAGACCGCCAGACAGGTTAAGGTCAATGAAACTTCGTCAGTGTTGACCGCCATTAAATAATGGAAATCCTTTACGGGAGAAACCCGGTTCTGGAGGCTTTGAAATCCGGCCGGCGGCAGTTCGAGAGCCTGATCGTCTCCCAAAACAGCAAGCACAAGCTGGATGAGATTATCCGCCTGGGTCAGGTAAGGAGGATCAGGCTGGAGAAACTGACCAGAGACAAGCTCACACAGTTGGCGGGAACCCCCAAACATCAGGGGGTGGTTGCCAGGGTTTCCCTTTTCCCCCTGCTCGGCTTCGATGAAATCCTGGAAATCGGCGTATCCAGGGGTAATTCCGGCCTGCTGCTGTTATTGGACGGCCTGGAAGACCCCCGCAATCTGGGAGCGGTCCTTCGGTCAGCCGAAGCGCTGGGAGTGGACGGCGTTTTCCTGACCCTAGACCGGAGCTCCCGGATTAACCCCACGGTAGCCAAGACTTCAGCCGGAGCCTTGGAACATCTGTCCCTGGGAGCCATAAAGAACCTGGCCACCTCTCTGGAAACCATCAAAAAAGCCGGTTTCTGGTGTATCGGGCTGGACAGCGAGGGGGAAGAGGTCTGCGGCCGGTTTGATTTCCCCCGGCCGACCATGTTGATTGTCGGAGGGGAAGACAGCGGAATCCGCAGACTGGTCAAAAATCACTGTGACGCCCTTTTAAAAATCGAGCTGTCCGGGAAAACCTCATCCTTAAATGTCTCCACCGCGGCAGCCATCGCCCTCTACGAAATCCACCGGCTCAGAAGCGGTCAAGGTTGATAATTTATCCGATCGCTTCCGTCCCGGTCTCTCCGGTGCTGATCCGGTAACATTCCCGCAAATCCACCACGAATATTTTGCCATCCCCTATATTCCCGGTTTTCGCTCCCTTGACAAGAGCCTCGACTGTCGGTTTTACGAATTCGTCATTTACTCCGATTTCAATCCTGGTTTTTTTCAGCAGGTTGACTTCGATATCCACGCCCCGGTAGGTCTCGTGGTAACCCTTTTGCCGGCCGCAACCCAAAGAGTTGCTGATCGACATCTTATGAATATCCGCCGCGTAAAGCGCCTGCTTTACGTCATTTAATTTATGCGGCTGAACATAGGCGATTATCAGTTTCATGATTCTGTTCCTTTCCAGTTAAAGGGGTTAGACCCGGCCCCGGGCACAGGAGGAAATTGTAACCCGGGACTCAACCCGAATAATTCGGGAATCATAGCAAAGCAGATGATATGTTGTTGAAAATA
>JBHHXV010000227.1:0-3998 GCA_046757225.1 bacterium | reverse complement strand
GTGAGTTGATTTTAAACGTTCCGGCGGCCAGGGCTTGACCTAAAAACTTGATCCGGCCGGCTTCCATCAGGGGGCCGAAGCTTTGGGCGATCCGTTCGACCGGTTGGGGAGCGTACCGGCGGTAACGCCGTTTAATCTCTTCCACGTCCTGGTCTAAGACGGATTCCGCCTTAGTCGCCAGAAAAATGTTCCGGTCTCCGGGCAGAACCAGCACCTGTTTAAAAACCTGTTTGAAGGTGGCGTAAACCGAGCCGTTATAAGAGAGCAGCTCCTCCCCCAGGTAATTGGGAGCCGAAGTCAATATCGAAACCACCACCCCTTTCCCGGTTAAATGCTCACGGCAGATTTTCAGGAATTCCCGGGTGTAAAAGCGGTTTATCTGAGCGCTGCCCGGGTCCCCGGAGAAATTCAGGATCAGGTCGTAACGCGCTTTGGCTTTAAGGCCGCGAAGATAACTGATCCCGTCCTGTGTATGGATTTTCACCCGTTTGTCTTGCAGGGACCGGACAGTGGTTTTGTCCAGATAGGGTTTTACCAGGCCCAGCAGCTCCGGGTCCGGTTCCAGGTAATCGATATGCTGAGGGTGGTATTTAAGCAGTTCCGGCAGGAATCCCCCCATACCCTGGCCGATTAAAAGGATTCTGGCCGGGTTTTTCGCCTGGGAAACCAGCAGGGCGCTCAATACTGAAGCGTCCTGATAATCGGGAAAGGAAAAGCTTACCTTGCCGTTGGCGTAGACCGTATATTGTTTCTTATACCTGGTGAGGGTAAGGCGCTGCCATCTGCTGTCAAGGGTCTTGACTGTTTTCCCCTTGTATTCGGTCATAGAGAGCCGGCTGAGACCGGTTTCCAGTAATCGGGGAAAAGGGGTAAAAAGAGCGGCGGTCAAGGTTACGCTGATAAAGAGGGAAAGCAGTTGTTGCCGGGGCTGCCGGGAATAATGACTGAAGGCGAATTTCGCCAGAACAGCGGTTAAGACGGTTATCAAGATAAGATAAACGATTGAGAACCGGCCTATCAGCAGGTAGGTGAACAGGATACCGCTGATCATGGTTCCCAGGGCTTCAAACAGAAAGATCGCTCCGGTTCTGCTTCCCCTGTCTTCCATGAATTTCAGGGCGTTGGGAAAGAGGAAGCCTAAACTGACGGGCAGGGGAAGGTTCACAATGAAAGCGGCGGCCGAGAGCTGAAAAAAAGGAACAATTCCCCCGAAGGAGCTGACATCAAGAAACAGCTTGGAGGAGCGGATCAGCAGAATTTCCAGTAAGAAGAGCGGGCTTGCCAGCCATAACAGCCGGCTGAAACCGGGGGTTTCCACTTTTTTCTTCAGAGCCAGGGCGGAACCAAGCCCGGTAAACAGCAGCCAGGAAAAGTAAAACAGCCCCACCGAGATTTCGTTGCCGAAAAATACCGACAGGAATTCCCGGGCCAGAATGGTCTGGGCCAGGAGAGAGAACGCACCCAGTAAAAAGAATAGAATTCTCATACCTGTTCTATTATAATAATTGGTCGTTGGTTACGATAATCTATAGTAACATTATATGCGTAAAGAGAGAAAATTATGAGAGAGAGAATTATTCAGTCGTTTATGACTTATTACACCATCGCCCTGGCAGAGCATGAGGGAGCGGGAACAGCCTACGAATATTTCATGAAAGCCAAGGTGATTACCAGGTTTCTCCGCAGTAAATCCGGTTCCCCCAAAACCGTTTTAATAGCCGGCCTGCCGGAAAAGTACGGTTTCAGCTTCGATTTTGTCCTGCTTTCTCAATTGCTGGGGGCCGAGCTTAAGGTGATTGACGACCGCCAGGAGCGCCTGGATGAGTTTCAAAACATTTATCAGAAACTGACTGAAGCCGGAAATATCCAAAGCCCGCCCTTGAAAAGGGAAAAGGTCGACGATTTAACCGAATTTTCTTCAGCGGAAAAGGCTGATCTGGCGATCAGCTGCGAGGTTGTGCAAAGGCTGGAGAATCAGAGCGGTTATTTCCAGTCGGTAAGCGGCTGCGCCGGGGAGTTGATCCTGTTCGCTCCCAACGCCGAAAACTCCAGCCACGCGGGTCAGAGCGGCCTCAGAACCATTGCCTTGAAACAGATGAGAGATTTACTGTCCCAGACCGGCCGGAGCGTCGGGGATTCGGGATATATCGATATGCCGCCCTTTCCCCCCGGGATTTCCCGGTCAGAGGATCAACGGGAGAAGGCCCAGACCGGTTTTGTCGAGCGCTTCGCCTTCCAGGTTTTTCTAGTCTGGGGCAATTCCGAGCGTTTCTTTCCCCGCTCTATCCGGGAGAAAAACTCTCATATCGTCTATGTCTCCAGTTGATTAACCCTTATGAAGAAGTTATCTGCCATCTGCTTTTCGGCGTGGTTGTTTTCCGGCTTCTTTATTTCAGCACAGGCCAAAATCAAGGTACGGGTATCCGATACTTTTCTAAGCGGTTCCGACCGGTACCTGGGGGCGGCCACATGTAAAGAGTGCCACCGGAAAATATTTCAAGACTGGGAACAATCGATGCATTCAAAAGCATTTCTTTTCCTGGGAGACAAAGAAAGAGAGAACCCGGTCTGTCTGCGCTGCCATTGTACCGGCTATGGAGTCGCCGGCGGTTATGCCGGGGGAGAAACAGACCTGAAAGGCGTTCAATGCGAGGCCTGTCACGGTCCCTATGGAGGACATCTGCGGGCCGGCCGGGTCGTTTCAAAAAAAGCGGAAAAAAAACCGGAGAAGATCAGGGAAGATAACTGCCGGGATTGTCTTATCCGCAAGCAGTGTATGCCCTGCCATACGCCCAGGCACAGCCCGGATTTCGTCTTTGAGGAATATTACTTGGAAATCAAACATATCAAGTGAAGGTTTTCGTCAATAACAAGCAGAACAGGGTCTCTCTGGAACTGGGAATATACCGGAAACTTCTTCGGAAATTACTGAAGGAATGCCGGGTGACCGGAGAGGTGGGGCTGACTTTTGTGGATGATGAAGCGATCAGGAAGCTTAACAGGCAGTATCGTCAACTTGACCGGCCCACCGATGTTTTATCCTTTGCCATGAGGGAGGGGGAAAAAACGCCCCGGGAGGAAAATCTGTTGGGGGACATTGTTGTTTCAGTGGAAACCGCCCAGCGGCAGGCAAAGGAATATCAACCGGACCTTAATGAAACGGAAGGCTTGACAGCGGAACTCAGTTTCCTGATCATTCACGGGTTTCTGCACCTGGCCGGATATGACCACCAAAGTGATGATGACGCGTTGATAATGAAAAAAAGGGAGCGGGAATTACTCAGCCCGAATGATTCGGAAATCATGACAAGCAGAAAAGTTTATTCCGGATGAGGGGAATTCATTTAGCCAGAGAAGTCACCATTTCTTTAAAAGAAGGGTCGTCCTTGAAGTTGTCGAAGTCTTTTAACAGTTGCGTCACATTAACCGCCTTTCCCTCAACGGCCTGTGCCAGGCTTTCCATTACCTCTGAAATATCCCGGTCTTCCTCATTAAAGACCAGAGCCTGTAAATAGTACAAATCATAACGGTCTTTATCTATTTTTATTGCCGCTTTAAGGTGATCATTGGCCAATTTCAATATAGCCTGGTCATCCTCCTTTTCCGTAACCTCTCTGTCAGGGGAGCTTTTGTAGATCAGCAGGAGGGTGTTGGCGATCTTTTTATGTACGGTTACGGTGATCGTTTTGGTTTTTTCTTCTTTAAAACCGGCTTCCTCTATGAGATCCAGGGCTTCCCCGTAATATTTAAAAGCGAGGTCGTATTGTTGAATGGTCAACAGAAGATCGCCCGCCTGGATCTTGTTCTCCACTCCCCCGGCCGGCAGAAGTTCGCTGACCAGGTCATTCAAGGCATCCGCTTTATGAGCATAAGCCTCTATCAGGGAGTCCAGCAGCTCTCTTTTATCATCCAGTTTTTTTTGGTTTTTTTTGATTATCTCTTCAAATTTCTTGTTCCAGTTGGCGACGATCAATTCATTCTTTTTGGTCAGCGCTTTT
>JBHHXV010000226.1:0-3999 GCA_046757225.1 bacterium | reverse complement strand
AGAGCAGATGGCTTTTATAGGAGCGCAGCAGATTGAGGTCTATGCGTGAGCAGGGTTTCCATAGTTTCCTCTCTGAAAATGTGCTCTATTTTAAAAGAATTGAAGTTGGTTCGACAAAAGGGAAGTCACGCTTTTTATAGGCATAATGATGGAAGATCAACCGTTATTCCTATACATAAGGGTGATGATTTGGGGAGGGGCTTGATTCGATCAGTCCTTAAAGATATAGAAATATCAGTTGAGGAATATGAAAGACTCAGAAAATAAGGAGGAGAAAAATAGATGGCGTTAGATCCGACCAAACACGCTGACTGGGAGATTGCTGAAGATTCTGAAAAACGGATGAAAACCGTTTATCAATTGGCTGAGGAACTGGGGCTGGAGAAAGAGGAACTGCTTCCACACGGGCATTATGTGGCCAAGGTCGATTTCAACAAGGTTTTAAACAGGCTGGGCAACAAACCTGACGGCAAGTTCGTCGATGTTACCGCTATTACTCCCACGCCTCTGGGGGAAGGAAAATCCACCACCACCATGGGCCTGGTCCAGGGCCTGGGCAGGATCGGCAAAAACGTGGTGGCGGCCATCCGTCAGCCTTCTGGCGGGCCCACCATGAACATCAAGGGATCAGCGGCCGGGGGCGGTCTTTCCCAGTGTATTCCTCTTACGCCCTTCTCTTTAGGGTTAACCGGGGATATCAACGCTATCATGAACGCCCATAACCTGGCGATGGTGGCCCTGACCTCCCGGATGCAGCACGAGTTCAATTATGATGACGCCCGGCTGGCGAAAAGCAATATATACAAACGGGTTGATATTGATCAGAACCGGGTGGAGTTTAAGTGGATTCTTGATTTCTGCGCCCAGGCTTTAAGAAATATCACCATCGGCATCGGTGGCAAGATGGATGGTCTGGAGATGAGTTCCGGTTTCGCTATCGCCGTTTCATCCGAGATCATGGCTATCCTGTCGGTGGCCAGAGACTTGAAGGATATGCGGGAACGGATGGGTAAGATCGTGGTGGCTTACAGCAAGTCCGGCAAAGAAGTCACCACCGCCGACCTGGAAGTGGACGGGGCCATGACCGCCTGGATGGTGGAAGCGCTTAACCCTAACCTTATGCAGACCATCGAGGGGCAGCCGGTGTTCGTGCACGCCGGGCCGTTCGCCAATATCGCCATCGGCCAGTCATCCATTATTGCCGATCGGGTTGGTCTTAAGTTAGGGGATTACCATGTGACCGAATCGGGTTTCGGGGCGGATATCGGTTTCGAGAAATTCTGGAACTTGAAATGCCGTTTTTCCGGGCAGCATCCGAACGCCGCTGTTGTTGTAGCCACCATCAGAGCCTTGAAATGCCACGGTGGCGCGCCGGTTCCGGTTCCGGGCCGTCCGCTTGATTCCAGTTACCAGGAAGAGAATGTCGGTTGGGTGGAAAAAGGAATCGAAAACCTGGTCAAGCATATCGAAACCGTCAAGAAAGCGGGCATCAACCCGGTGGTCTGTATCAACAAGTTTTACACTGATACGGATAACGAGGTCAAGGCGGTCAGGCGGCTGGCCGAAGCGGCCGGCGCCCGGGTAGCCCTCTCTGAACATTGGGAAAAGGGCGGAGACGGAGCGGTCGAACTGGCGGAAGCGGTGGTGGACGCCTGCAACGAACCTAATAACTTCAAGCTGCTCTATGAACTGGACACGCCGCTACGTGAACGTATTAATCTGATTGCTACCCAGGTTTACGGGGCGGACGGGGTTGATTATACTCCCGATGCTCTGGAGAAGGTTAAATCTATGGAAGCGGACCCGGAAATGTCGAAACTGGGGACTTGCATGGTAAAAACCCATCTTTCTTTGACGGATAACCCCGCGTTAAAGGGGCGTCCGAAAGGCTGGCGGTTGACGATCAAGAATATCATGGCTTATAAGGGCGCCGGTTTTGTTGTGCCGATGGCTGGTGATATAAAACTGATGCCGGGAACCTGTTCAGACCCGGCCTACCGCCGAATTGACGTAGACACGGAAACCGGCCGGGTGAAAGGGCTTTTCTAAACTTTCATAACGGGCCATCCGTTGCCCCTCATGATGAAAGAACCGGTTATCCCCCAAGATTGGGAAGACTCCACTCCGGTATTTTCACGGTAAATCCAATCCTTTTCATAGGTAGTAAAAAAGGCTGGTTGGGGATTGATTTCTCTCTCCAGCCTTTTTTCCAGGGTGTGTTGACTAAATGAAACCGGAAAACAGGTTATGGCTGGTCATAATAATCTTTATCTTTGCTCTTTACGCCTCGCTTCCCCTGATGCCGGTTATGGTGAGATTCTTTTACCGGCTGGTGGGGGTAAGAGCGGTGAGAACCGCCTTAAACGTCTGGCTGGTGCTGGGTGCGGTCTTTTTCCTGGCTTATCTGTCTAAAAGACTGGGGTTCTTCGAGATAACCGTTGTATCCTTTTTTTTATTGATGGGGATAATTGCCTCTATAAAATACAGCATTCCGGAAGAGAGGATACATTTCCTGGAATACGGAATTCTGGGTCACCTGGTGTTAAAGGCCGCCGGGAACAAAAGGAAAAGCGGATTGTGGTTCTCCCTGCTGTTCGTGATTATAATCGGAATCGGGGATGAAGCGATGCAAGTGTTTCTTCCCAACCGGGTGGGAGATCTGAAAGACGTATACATGAATATTTTCGGCGGATGCCTGGGAGTCGGCATCAACCGGTTGCTGGCCCGAACACGCACTACTAACAGCATGATTTCCTGACTATAATAATCCTATGTCTAACCTGTTTGAAAAGAATCTTTATCTGCTGGAAGAAACCTATAAAAAGCGGATACCCTACCTCCAGAGTTATCCCACCATGCTGACCATTCCGGTCTCCGATACATGCAACCTGAAATGTTTTTACTGCGGGCCGGGTGTTCATCCGGAAAAATATACCTTGAAGATATCTCAGGAAGCGTACGAACGCTGCCAAGCCCTTTTCCCTTATCTGGAAAAAATCGAACTGGAAGGTACGGAATTGTTCAATACCGGGAAAGAGACTATTGCCGACTGGTTTTGTGAACAAACCCTTCCTTACGATCAACTGAAACTATACGGAGCCACTAACGGAATATTGATCGATGACCGCCGGGCCGAAGCTCTGGTCAAGAAATTCGGAGCAATAAGCTTCACCATAGACAGTTGTAATCCGGAGCTGTACGCCAAGATTAAAGTTGGAGGAGAGCTGACTGTCCTGGAAGCCAATATAAAAAAAATCAACGATATCAAGGCCAAAAACGGCTTGGCCCCGCACGACCCTCCCCTGCTTCAATTCGCGGCGGTAATAATGCGCAGCACCTTCCGGGACCTGCCGAAACTGGTCCAATGGGTTTCTGACAGGGGAGGGGTGTTTCTGTCATTACGTCCCCTGGCCCAGGATTTGGAGGAAAAGGAATGGGAACCGATCCGGCTGGCTGAGGATATCTTCGTTTACGAAAAAGAGATCAAGGAACTTCACCACTCGATCGAGGAAGCCAAAAAGCTGGGAAAAAGATTAGGGGTTACCATTTACGACCTTATCTACCGGAAAATACGGCAGATCCAGTTTGAACATGATATGATCGACGACCCGGTAGTCGAAACGCCCAGTCCGGATTTATATCCTGGAATATGTAACTATGGCTGGAAGGGGTTTTATGTGCTTTCCAACGGAGTGGTAAGCTTCCACCATTGCTCTCGCCGGATTCTGGGGAATTTGAACGATCAGGATGTCCGGGAGATCTGGAACAGCCCGGCCGCCAAAGAGGAGAGAATCAACTTTCTAAAATATCATTACGTCCATTGCAGCCTGGTTTGCGAAAAGGGGTATGGCGACGATTATAAACCGCCCCACCGCAAAGAAGGCTTTTGGGAAAAGATCAAGCGCCGCCGGCAGAAATCCGGCCGCTATCAGGGAATTCTTCCCTAGCCCGGTCTATTCATAAACTTGGCTGACATTTGCCAGACCCCAGAAAATGAAT
>JBHHXV010000225.1:0-4003 GCA_046757225.1 bacterium | reverse complement strand
TGACAGCCATGCGTTACGATGGAACCAGGAGAAAAATCACTGACAGCGATATCCTTCATACCAGTATAACCACCCGGGATATCGACCGCTCGGGCAACCCCCACTTTTTTCTGAAAGAGGTGTCGGAAGCCCCCAGGTCGATCGATAAAACCATCAAGGGAAGGATAGGCATCCATAAGGAAGCCGGGGGAAACCGGCAGGTCTTTTTTAATCTGGGCCAGGAAATCATCCCGGCGGACCTGGCCGTCAAAATGGAGAAGGGGGAGATAAGAAATATTTACTTTATCGGTCAAGGTACCGCCGGTGTAGCCTGCGAAGGAATCGCCGGTATTTTCAGCGATATCTTTAAAGGGCTTCCTAAAGGCGGTTGTATTAATGTTGAAAATAAAAATTCATCCGAATTCAGCGGGTTCTGTTTAAAACCGGATATGTCAGACACCCTGGTGGTGGCGGTTTCCCAGTCAGGGTCCACGACCGACACCAACCGGGCGGTCGACCTGGCCAGGGAGAAGAAGGCCTTTACCATCGCCATTGTCAACCGCCGGGATTCCGATATCACCACCAAGGTGAACGGGGTTTTTTACACCAGTGACGGCCGGGATATCGAGATGTCGGTCGCTTCCACCAAGGCCTTTTATTCCCAGATTACGGGGGGCTATCTGCTGGCCCTTTATTTCGCCCGTTCTCTGGGAATGCCGGAAAAGGAACTGATCGCCTGCGTAAGAGAAATATCCAGGCTTTCCGGAGCGATTGAACAGGTTCTGAAAGGGAAAGAGGCGATTCGGGAAGCAGCCGAACGGCTGGCCTTGATCAAACGTTATTGGGCGATCGTGGGAAGCGGGCCCAACAAGGTGGCGGCTGACGAAATCAGAATCAAGCTCAGCGAACTCTGCTATAAAACCATTTCCAGCGATGTGGTGGAGGATAAGAAGCATATCGATCTTTCGGCTGAACCGCTTATTATCGTATGCGCCGCCGGAGCGAACGAAAACGTCATAGGAGACATTGTCAAGGACGTGGCTATTTTCAAGGCTCACGGAGCGGTGCCGGTGGTGATCGCCTCCACCGGGGAAAAACGTTTCGACAAAGTGGCCTATGCGGTGCTGCCGGCCCCGGAAGTGGGGGAAAGGCTGGCTCCGGTTTTGAACACGGTGGTGGGGCATCTCTGGGGTTATTACGCGGCCTGTGCCATTGACAACGAATCCAAGCGGTTCTCCGCCTTTTACACCCAGACCGCTCAAGCTATCAGCCGGTTCAAGTCCAAGGGAAAATCGGTTTATGAATTGATTTCCGACCGGGATTATCAAACCTATCTGAAAAAATTTTCCGATTATTTTACTGCCAGAAGGTCAGAGGGCAAGTTCGCCTCTGTTCTGGAGGTAAAAACCTGTTCGGAGCTTTCCCTGCTGCTGAAATATATGGAAGGGAAACTGCCTCTCTGGGAATGTAAGGATGATTTTCCCTTTCATGCCGAGCAGGAGGCGGTCGACCTCTTCCTGAGCTCTCTGGATCAGGCGGTAAACGAGTTATCCCGGCCGATCGACGCCATTAAGCATCAGGCCAAAACCGTTACCGTGGGTACCAGCCGGCTGATTCATGACCTTTCCGGCTCTGTTTTTGAAGAAATCAAGGCGCAACATTGTTCCATCCAGCAGGTCAGCAACCTCAACATCGCTTCTTTAAAGAGAATTCAAGCGGTGCTGGAAAAGGTAACCGGCAGCAGTTTATACCAGGTGACCGGCCTTGACTATCATGGAGTGGTCTCTGATCATACCATGGTAAAGACCGTCAGTAAGTTGGGAATAGCTACCGGTATGAGATCCCGGGCCGACAAAGGCACTAATTTAAAGGGAACCAAGAAGATGGTAATGCGTACCGGAGAAGCGTTTATCGGAACCGGCAAAACCGATGACGCGGATATTATCATTTTTCCCTTTCAGCCCGACGTAAACGGCGAAACCTACCTGCTGCTGCTTCATATCGCTTTCCAGGAACAGGGGGTGTCTCTCTCGAAGCTTATTTACGCGCTGGGCGATAAGTACGACGATATAAAAGATACCTTTATCGAGTCCAATCATGAGTGGAACGATGAAATACTTACCAGGGTTTCGGTCAGGGATTTATTTATCCGTTCTGACGAGGCGATTTCCGATCTGCTCGCCAACGGCGGTATCAAGCATGAATGTTAATGAACTGTTGCGCAGGCACAAACGCTGGCTGCTCTATACTCTTTTCTCTCTCCTGTTCCATATTCTTTTGTTAAAATGGCTGGATGGCGGATTGAATCTGCGAGAGGAGCCGGAGCGGGAGATCACCTTTAATTTTGAGAAGTCCGAAGAGATAAAAAAACCGGAAGCGGCCGTGGTGAAAGAAGCCCGGAAAACAAAACCGGCCGAAAGGTTAATCCCCAGAGAGATTATCAGAAAAACGGAACTGCCTGACTGGGAAATCGATCCCAAAGCCAAAGTCAGCATGTACCGCGACAGTTTACCTCATGCCCCCAGAGAGCAGTCAAAAAGCGGCAGACAGCTGTCCCTGGGAAAAAAGAAACCCCTTCATTCCCCAACGCCTGAAAAAAAAGCGGTTGAGCCCCGAAAAAGGGTTAAGCGGACGAAAGAGTTCGGAGCACTTCCCCTGGAAAAGACAAGCCGGAAGCGATTGTCGAACCTGTTCTCAAATCTCGATAAATATGTGGATCCCAACGATTATACGGACGAGGGGTACGTTATCGGTAATGGAATTTCCTTTTCCTTTGATGACCGGGGCTTCAGCCGCTATGTCTGGTATGGCAGGATTATCAAAACAAAGGTGAAGGACGGCTGGTTCCCCCCTTATGTGGCCACGGTTCTTGGTCTGACCGGACGGACGGTTATAACCTTCGATATCATGAAAAACGGGGAGGTCAGGGAACTGAAAATCAAAGAGGGTTCAGGAAATCCCTCGCTGGACAACGCCTCTTTAAACGCGGTCAAAAGCGCTATCCCCTTTTCCCGATTGCCCGATGATTACGCCCCCCCGAAACTGGGGGTCGTCTTCTCCTTCTGGTATAACCTGAGACCTCCGGGAAGCTAGTACCTCGTCATGCTTATATTGACGGCCTCAGCGAGCCAGAAAGCGGCTAGCTGCAAGGCGCGTGAGCGCAGGACTAGCGGGACTAATTCAAGCGAAGTGCAACGTAGCAGATAGTTGCTTTCTGGCTCGCCCGAAGGGAGTCTTTCAGTCAGCCCAATACGGCGTTGCAGCCACTTGAAATATACCCAATATTCCTGTTGCGCCTGGTCTTGAACTGACTGAAAGACTCTGAGACCATTAATATAAGTATAACGAGGTACTGATGTTTGAACTGATAAAAACCGGGGGTATGGTAATGTACCCCATAATACTCTGTTCCCTGGTGTCTATCACCATTATTATAGAGCGGGCTTTCAATTTAAGGGAAAAGCATTTTATCGCCGATGATACCCTGAGACTGGTTTCCAGTTTGATCGAGGAGCGGGAGTTTACCAAGGCCGCTCAGTTATGCCATAAGCACCAGTCTCCCCTGACCAATATAATAAGGGCGGGACTGGAGCAGGCCCGGTCCACCAGAGAAGCGGTCAAGGAAGCGATGCTGGAGGCCGGTCAGGCCGAGGTAAGCGTACTGGAGAGCTATCTGCCGATTCTGGGAACCATCTCCGGTATCGCCCCCCTGTTGGGCCTGCTGGGAACGGTCTTCGGGATGATCAAGGTCTTTCACCTCATTTCGGTCAAGGGGGTTGGTCAGGCCGGAGCCCTGGCCGGGGGAATTTCCGAGGCCCTGTTAACCACCGCCGCCGGTCTGATTGTCGCCATCCCTACGCTGGTGGCCTACAATTTCTATGTCAGAAAGGCGGAGAAGCTGGTGGCCAAGATCGAAAAGAATTCCTTTAAACTGATCGACAGCATCAGCGCTCAGGACTAGTAGAGCGTTCTTTAACCCGAATAATTCGGGAATCATAGCAAAGCAGATGATATGTTGTTGAAA
>JBHHXV010000224.1:0-4008 GCA_046757225.1 bacterium | reverse complement strand
AGAAAGGATTGACTTTGCATCTTCAACATCCTTTATTTCTCTCCCTATAAGATAAGGGGCAAGATCCGAGACTATTGTTTTCATTGCACTGCAAGCAGTTTCACCCGTGACGTAAGATCTAGGCGTACTCTCACCATAGCCATATACATTGTCAGTTGTTTCCACTCTGGCAATAATGTTATTTGTCTTAACACGATTGACTTGGGCAGTAGCAAATGAAAATTCAAAAGGAATTATTATTCGGTAAACAACAATTCTTTTGATCCGCACTATTTGTACCTCAACAAAACCTACTTGTGATCAGGTGGTACACCTGCAAAACAGAACTCATGGTAACATCCCCGCCACCGCCGGTTCCCCGGGTGGTGTCTCCAGCCAGGAACAGGTTGTCAAACCCGGGTGCGGCGAAAGCGGGCCGGTCCTCCCAATTCTGATCGGGACGGGGAGCCACCGCGTTCACCATTCGTATCCGCATTATCCGCTGCCACTCGCAGCAATCCCAGATCCCGGGAAACATCTCCGAGATCAACTCCTTTAGCCTGCCGGTCTGCCGGTCAAGATAAGCCCGGTCGGAAAACTTCTCGAAAGGCACCGGCAGCAGCCAACTCCCATATAACTTGTCCGGGGGAGCGATTCCCGGAATCAGGTTGGATTCAAGAATACCCTGGGTTACCGGATAAGGCTCATGAGTAACGACCAGCCGGTCTTCAGCAGTAATTTTCCGGTTCAAACAAAAATCGATATTTATACCGGTGGTAGGTTTCAAGCTCTTGATATTCTCAACCCATTCCCCGGGAAAAAGCTTTTCCTCTATTATCTTAAACAGCCCCGGATTGAGCGGAAAAGCGGCAACCACTGCCTTAGCCGACAAAACACCTTCTCTACACTGGACTCCTCTGACCTTGTTCTCCTTTACAACTATTTTCTCCACCCGGCAATCGGTTCTGATCTCCCCCCGGGACTCAATGATCGATGTCAGCCTGACCAGTTTTTTCTGCCAACCGCCTTTTGGAACCCCAAAGGAGTAACGAGCGGTCAGCCCTTTCTTCGCCAGGGAGATAAATTCCCCCAGCGAGGTCTCTTTCAGGTCAGGGGAAACCACGCCCAACTGGCTGTAATAACGGAACAGGTTGAAAATCTCCGCTCGCTCTGTCCGCTCGCTCAACCACTGATGAAGACTGGTGCGGTAATTCCCTTCAGGTGGAGAGGAAAGCAGCTCGCGGTATAATTTTATAAAAGTAAGCTTTCCCCTCCAGGAAAGACCGGAATGCAACAGGGTCGGTTTCAACCCCCTCGGCAACACTGAGAACTTATTGTTTTCGTATATTATGATTCCAGGAGAGTTGATAAATTCTATCGGTTCATCCAGCAAGTCGAACAACTCCTGGACGTACCCCTGGCTGGCAAACCGATTCCCCTTAAAACCGAAGTCAGCCATAACCCCGTTAATAAGCTTAGCCCGATACCTGCCCCCCAGAACGGTCTGCCTCTCGCAGACCAGAACCTTCACGTTCCGCTTACAGAGAAGCGCCCCCAGGAAGAGGCCGGAGATCCCTCCCCCGATGATAATAACGTCATAATCGTTCGACTTGTCAGTCATGGATTAGAACTTTTTCTGGTCATTATTTTCTCTACCCTGGCGAAAAATTGATTTACATGGTTATAGTAAGGTTGGGCCAGTTTTTGACTGAAGGTCCAGCACATATATTCCTTTTTTTTCTTAAACCCTGCGGACTCATATGCTTCAAGACCTTCATCGGTCGCTAAACAGATAGCGAAATGGCGGCCCCTTTGCCGATAATACAGGGTCGCTTCCTGAATCAACGCTTTTTTGATTTCAACCTCTATTTCTTTGCATTCTGCTGTGGTGAATACTTTAAAACAGTTCAGCAATCCGGAGAGATTTATTCCTAAAGAAGAATCCTCGATCAATACAAAACCCAGAAAAATCTGGCCGGATTTGGCGATATAAATCTGACGTTCCCTCCTCAACCCTTTCTTCTTATATTTCTCACGAAGGTTAGGCAAATCGATCGTATCACGCAGCAAGTCATTGGCTTGCAGTTCGACAAACTCACCCCTGGCGATAAAATAACTTTCGATCAGGGGATAATCATCTTCAGTAAGGGGTTCGATCGTCACCCCTTCAGGTAACTCCTCTTTCCGGCAATTATCCAAAGGAGATTTAAATAAATAATGATAAAGTTTCAGATTTGAAAGGTCGGATTTGTCCGCTGCCAGGCGTGCGAATTTCCCGAATATTTTATCGGCCCAGGAATTATCCGGTCTCCAGTACATAACCTGATAATCCGTATCCGGGTGCTTGGAGCAGAAATCCGCACTGGCCAAGACAAAATCCTTGGATATGCACTTATTGTTATATCTGACAGCCGCCAGGTGTTGAATAATCCAGGTGTGCTCATAAGCCAAAACCCCTGACACCGTCCCGTAACATGTTTCCCCTTCTTTGAGAATGAGCTTTTTATATAATTTATTATCCAGATCAAGCAGTTTCTTAAAGGTATCATTAACCTCAGTAGCTATATCAGCCAGGAACTTTTGTTTTTCTTTATAGATAAAACCTGATTGATAAAAAAGATCCCAAATACTTTCCAGATTTTCTTCCCGGGCGTCTTTAAGCGAGGGATACGTTTTATTAAGCAGGTAAGAAACTAAAAAGTCCCCTTCATTTTCCGAAAGATCAACAAACCGTATTCCGCATTTCAGGTAATTCCTCATCCGTTCGTCAAGCACCATATTGATATACTTTACCTGGGAGACGGATGTAATGGTCTCCTCTCCGGGAATAACCAGACTAACCTGAGGTATAACCATATTTTTTATAAACAAATCATAAGGATAGTTGATCGCAAACGAAAGGCCGCTGGGAGTCAGGTCGATTACCCGGTATTCCAGTTGTTGACCCGCCCGCAAAGGATGCGTAATTTTTACTTTCAAGGGATCATTGTCAGACGAGATATGTCTTAGGGTTATTCTTTGCCAGAGGCGGGTTATCGATTTGGGAATTTTCAGTTCAAATCCATCGGGGACACGAGTGATTATTACCGAGGTGAATTGATAGCCATCGGCATCAAATTGATAGGTGGCCTTAATTCTGTCAAATTCATCATACTGTCGGCCGTTCAAATTCTGGTTAACCGGTTGGAAGGACAAAGTGTAAAAACTATGGGATTGGGTAAGGTTGGTGAGATACCCATTGGTAAAGGGAGGATTTGGATATTCTATATTCTTGATTGTAACCGGTATTTTATTGGAGATGACGCTTTTAAGGTTTGTCAGTATTTGAGCGGGATTGATAATTATTTCCCGCTGTTTTTTTAAACCATCATTATCTCTGAGCTCAGCATCCTCAAAATCTACATCCAGTTCAACTCCGACTTTATAAAATGTTCCGGTTAATTCTTCAGTAGCGCAAGTGATGTGCTTAACCTCACCTGACGCCATCAATAAATTATCGTTTGATGAATAAACTTCAATATTGTCGAAAAAAGTGCCCGGCAGGAAAAGATTATCGTCCAGTTCCGATTTGAATGATAATCCTCCGTTGCTGATATCAATCAAATTCTTTGAAAAAAGCTGAGGGTTGGATTTGTTCTGACACCATAATTCAACTTTGAAAGGGAAACTATTTGTAAGTGAATGCCGTAAATACATCCTGCTGTTTTCTCTGGAATCCATAAAATTTTCTCCCATGGTAATCAAGAAAGCCGTTATGTTGGATATAGTTCACTCAAAAACAGATGGCCATTTTGTTTAAACTTCAGTTAAAAAAATGTTGAGCACAAGGCAGAGCTTGGACGAAAAGGCCATTAATTAATTGTATTTTATGGTTTCAACCAGTATCGATCTATATGAGAACCCTTTCTAATATTTTTCTAATATCCTTCCAGGATATCCCTGGAAAGCCTTTTTGTCAACTTTAGCTGTTACGCAGTTGAGTTTTGATTTATCATGTATGGGAGTTACCCGCTTACTCGCTTCAAAACA
>JBHHXV010000223.1:0-4014 GCA_046757225.1 bacterium | reverse complement strand
ATGGCTGAACTGCTGTAAAACGACATCGTCAGTTTTTAAAGAATTAATTCCTGAACTGGATAAGATAACAGCTAATTTTCCTCTCCGGCGCTCAGCCCTTCTTCCCATCCTGCATCGAGTTCAAAAAGAAAGGGGATATCTCTCTGAGTCAGTGATGGAAGAGATCGCCGTATATCTGGACATTCCCCGCGTGGATGTCTTTGAAGTAGCCACTTTCTACGCCTGGTTCTTTACCAGGCCGGTCGGAAAGCATCTCCTGCTGATCTGTAACAATATCTCCTGTTATCTGCTGGATTCGGAAAATCTTATCGAGATCCTGGAAGAGGAGTTGGGAATCAGGGAGGGGCACACCACCGAAGACGGGATGTTCACTTTGCTGGCCACCTCCTGCCTGGGAGCCTGCGGTCGGGGACCGGCCCTGATGACCGGGGATTCGGTCTTTTACCATCTTACCAAGGAAAAACTGCTGAAAATAGTGGCTGACTTGCGAGCGGGCAAGGAACTGAAAGGGGAATTCCCCAAAACAATATAAGAAAAATGCCTGAAGAAACCAGAGTACTCTTAAATAATATCTCTGAAAAATATTCCGGGTCTTTTGCCGAATATAAAAAGGGGAGCGGTTATAAAGGCTTGAAAAAAGCCTTGACCGCCATGACCCCCGAACAGGTGAGAACCGCAGTCAAGGACTCCAACCTCAGAGGCCGGGGGGGAGCCGGGTTTCCGGCCGGCATGAAGTGGAATTTCTGCGCGGCGGACAAGACTGACCCCAAGTATCTTATCTGTAACGCCGACGAGGGGGAGCCGGGAACCTTCAAGGACCGGGTGATCCTGGAGCAGGACCCCCATAAACTGCTCGAAGGGATGGCGATTGCCGGGTACTCCTTCGGCGCCCGGTACGGTTACATCTATCTGCGGGCGGAATATCCTTATGCCAAGCGGGTTCTGGAAGAGGCGATCGAGCAGGCTTACCGGGAAAACGTGCTGGGGGAAAACATCTTAAATTCGGGTTTCAGCTTTGACCTGAAGGTTTTCCGGGGAGCCGGGGCTTATATCTGCGGTGAGGAAACTGCTTTGCTGGATTCCATGGAGGGCAAGATCGGACGCTCCCGGATCAAGCCCCCTTTTCCCGTAAACAAGGGGCTGTTTCAGAAACCGACGGTAATAAATAATGTGGAAACCCTGGCTTATGTCCCCCAGATCGTGGTAAACGGAGCTGACTGGTTCAAGGGGTATGGTCCGGCGGAATCACCGGGCACCAAGCTCTTCGGTGTCAGCGGCCATGTCAGCAAACCCGGTATTTACGAACTGCCCATGGGAATCAGCGTTCGGGAATTAATCTATGATTACGCCGGAGGCATCCGGAACGGTAACCAGCTGAAAGCCTTACTGCCCGGAGGAGCCTCCTGCGCCGCCCTTACTACCAGCCATATCGGCACTCAGATGGATTTTCACAACCTTCCCAAGGTGGGGAGCATGCTCGGTTCCGGGGCCTGTATCGTAATCGACCACACCACCTGCATGGTAGGGGTGGCCCATAACCTCCTGAAATTTTACGTGCACGAGTCGTGCGGCCGCTGCACCCCCTGCCGGGACGGCAACGGCTGGATCACCAGGATGCTGATGAGGATTAAAAACTGTGAAGCGGAACCGGTGGAACTGGAAATCATCGAGGATATGGCCGGCAATATGGGGCTTTCCGGCTACTGCCCACTGGGGATGGCCGCCTCGGGCGCGCTGCTGAGTTTCCTGAAGTTTTTCCGCTCCGAGTTCGAGGCCCATATAAATGACAGGAAATGCCCCTTTGGGCAATGTAAACCCAGAAACACCGATCATCATCATTAGACCGTAGTTTTGAGAATGGAAATTGAACAGATAGCCCTCGAACTGTTAGGCTTACCCGCCAAGTCCCGAGCGGTTTTGGCGGAAAAACTTATCAGCAGCCTGGAAGATGATGAAATACTCCAGTTTGAGTCAAATTGGATAGAAGAAGCTGAAAGACGTTTTAGGGATATTCAGAACGGTTCTGTCACTTGCAAGTCAGCAGAAGAGGTAGTTCAAAAAATACATGATAGATTGAGATGAAGAAGGTTTTCTTCCACCCTGCGGCTGAAGAAGAAATGGATGTGTCTGCTGATTATTACGAAAGCAAGGCTAAAGGGTTAGGAATTAAATTTGTTGATGAAATTGAAAAGTCATTAAAACAAGTATCTCTTTCACCAAACCGATGGCCGATAATCTCTGGACAAACAAGACGTTATCTTCTTCGTAGGTTTCATTATTGTTTATTGTACCAAATTTATGGCGACGATATATATGTACTTGCAGTAATGCATTTTCATAGAAAACCTGATTACTGGAAAAAAAGAAACAGACAGCAATGGCGAAAGTAACCATAGACGGAAAATCGATAGAGGTCGATAATTCCTGCACGATTTTGGATTGTGCCAGGGAACTGGGGGTTTATATACCCACCCTCTGTTATGACCCGGCCCTGACTCCCTTCGGAGCCTGCCGGATCTGCATGGTGGAGATGGAGCCGGGAAACCGGCTGGTGGCGGCCTGTCATACCAAGGTCATGGACAATATGGTGATCCATGCAAACAATGACCGGGTAAAAAGGGCTCGTAAACTGAACATGGAGCTGGTGCTGGCCCGGCACCCGCTGGACTGCCTGATCTGCGAGCGGGGAGGGGAGTGCCACCTTCAGACCGTCTGTTTTAACATCGGGCTGGCCGCCGGAGATAAAAAGGCTCTGGAAAACCGGCTGGTGGACGTCTTCCAGCCGGAGCCGATGCATATAAAGCAGGACGACACCCGGTCATTGATCGAGCGGGATATCAACAAGTGCATCCTCTGCCGCAAATGCGTAAGGACCTGCAAGGAAGTGGCCGGAGTGGGGGCAATTTCCTATTCCAACCGGGGGTTTTACGCGGATGTCTGCACTTTTTACGGCCGGCGGCTGGACTGCGAATTCTGCGGGCAATGTATAGAGCGCTGCCCGGTGGGGGCGCTTTTCCCCAAGAAAAGCAAGTATCAGAGCCGGGTCTGGCAGACCGGTAACGTGGAAACGGTCTGTAATTTCTGCGGTTGCGGCTGCAAGCTGATCCTTCGTTGTAAGGATAATGTCCTGGTAAAGGTCAGAACCGACCTGGAGAAAGAGCCGAATAAAGGCAGATTATGTGTCCGGGGTCATTTCGGTTTCGATTTCGTCAATCATCCGGACCGTATCAGAAAGCCGATGATTAAGAAAGACGGTAAATTTGACGAGGTCTCCTGGGAGGAGGCTTTCGATTATACGGCGAAAAAATTAAAGCAGCTCAAGAAAAAGTTCGGTGGCAAAGCTTTGGCCGGGATCGGCTCGGTCGGGGTCACCAATGAGGATAATTACCTGTTTCAGAAGATGTTCCGGATGGCTTTAGGGAGCAACAACCTGGACAATTACGTCCGGTATGAGCACGCTCCCACCCAGGCAGCCATGTTGGAAAGCCTGGGGTATCCGGGCATGACCAACCCGATGGCTGACCTGCACTCTTCCGACCTGATCGTGGTCATTGGAGCGGACCTTACCTCCACCACACCGGTATTGGGGATGGAGGTCAAACAGGCGGCGATGGCCGGCACCGACCTGATCGTAATCGATCCCCGTAAAACCAAGCTGGTCCGGTTCGCTTCTCAATACCTGGCGGTACGTCCGGGTTCGGACATCGCCCTGTTGAACGCGGTCATGCAGGAGATTATCAAAAACAATCTCACGGATCAGGAGTTTATTAACAGTAACACTGAAGGGTATCAGGGCCTGGCTAATTCTTTGAAAGGGGCATCCAGCGCTTCAATTATAAAAGAAACAGGAATTTCCCTTGAAGCTGTTCAACAGACGGCCGGCCGGATAGGGAAGGCTCAAAAAGCGGCTTTCGTGTTCGGCACCGGGGTTACTCAGCACGCTTACGGCACGGATCTGGTTCACGCTGTTATTAACCTGGCGCTGTTAACCGGCAATATCGGTAAAAAAGGGGC
>JBHHXV010000222.1:0-4014 GCA_046757225.1 bacterium | reverse complement strand
TTAGGCCAACGTCCATACAAAATTTGTTAGCCCAAAAAAGTTGAAGGGAAACTGACAAAAAGTGACTATTTTCAACAACATGTCATCTGCTTTGCTATGATTCCCGAATTATTCGGGTTAGAAAAAGAAAAGACCTGCCTGGTCGGTTTGAAGCTGAAAAGAGAGCCGAACCACCTGATTGCCGAAAGCATGGCGGAACTGGAGCAGCTGGTGGTAAGCGCCGGCGGCGAGGTGTCGGCTCAGGTGGTTCAGGAACGGATCAAGCCTTCCCCCGCTTGTTTCATCGGCCGGGGAAAAGCGGAAGAGATCTCTTCTCTTTGCGAGAGTAAAGAGATAAAACTGGTGGTGTTCGATGACGATCTTACTCCCGGCCAACAGAGAAACCTGGAGCATATTATTGGAACGAGGGTCATAGACCGGACCGGCCTGATTCTGGATATCTTTGCTCAACGGGCCCGCACCAAAGAGGGAAAGCTGCAGGTGGAACTGGCCCAATCCAATTATCTGCTTCCCCGGCTGGTGGGAAAAGGGGCGGCCATGTCTCAACTGGGAGGGGGAATCGGCACCAGGGGACCGGGAGAGACCCAGCTCGAAATTGACCGCCGGAGAATCAGGAGGCGGATCGACAAAATAAAAAGAGACCTTCAGGAAGTCAGAAAACACCGGAAATTACACCGCTCTAAAAGAAAATCGGTTCCCCTGCCGGTCGTTGCTTTAATTGGCTACACCAATGCCGGTAAATCCAGCCTGCTCAACCGCTTGACCGGAGCGCGCGTGCTGGTGGAGGACAAATTGTTCGCCACCCTCGATCCCACTACCAGGCGGGTCCGGCTCAACGACGGACAACTGTTTCTGCTCTCCGATACCGTGGGGTTTATCAGAAAACTGCCCCACCATCTGATCGACGCCTTTAAAGCTACCCTGGAAGAGGTGCTGGAAGCTGATATCCTCGCCCATGTAATCGATATCTCCCACCCGGAAATGGAAAAACATATTCAGGTGGTAAACGAACTTTTAGCTGAACTGGGCATGTCTGACAAAAAAGTAATCCGGGTGCTCAACAAAACCGACCTGGTCGCCAACCGGATGGAGCTTTCCTGCCTGAAGGCTTCTCATAAAGAGGCGGTTCCCGTTTCCGTCAAGCTCGGCTGCGGGCTGGATGACTTTCTGGAAGCGGTAGAACGCGTCCTGAGCACATTCATTCCCCTTCCCTGAAAACGTGAAATTTTTTTCCCGCTTTATCTTTAATCCCTGAGCAGCAGATATTCACCTAAACCGGTCTTTGTAAATGAGAATTGTTATTCTCATTTTCCGCTGATTCTTCCGGGCTGGCCGTTTCTGGTTAATTGTCAATATAACTTAACAATATCAAGTAATTGTAAAACAGGCTCAAGTTTGGCACAGCGATTGCTTTATATATTTGGCGAAAGGAGGTGATGCCTTGGAACAATCAAGCTTATGAATTTCAATATACGGATTTACAAGATTATTAAGAAAGGAAGGTGTTTATCATGTTGTACCCACTCAGTCATTATAAGAGAGATTTCTTTGATCCTTTTAAATGGGATCTGAATGATTTTTTTGATACTTCTTTCCCGGTTGCCGGGGAAGAGTTGCAATGGTCTCCGACCGTGGATATTTACGAGGAAGACGGTCATTACCGGGTAAAGGCCGATTTGCCGGGTATTCAACAGAAGGATGTCAAGGTTTCCCTGGAAAACGGCGTTCTTACCATCAAAGGTGAAAGAACCCTGGAGCACAAGGAAAAGGGGGAAGACTACCATCTGGTTGAGCGTCGTTCCGGCCGGTTTCAGCGCTGCTTCCGTTTACCGGGCAAGGTGGATGCCGGTAAAATCGATGCCCGCTTTGAGAACGGCGTGTTAGATGTAACGCTGCCCAAGGTCGAGAAAGAGAAAGAAATCCAAATCAAGGTCAATTAAAAGGGAATTATCCCGAATCATTCGGGAATCATAGCAAAGCTAAATATATGTTGTTGAAAATAGCTCAAGTTTATGAATAGTCCAGGTCAGGAGCTGTTACGAAACCGTACACTTTGCCGGTCTTTTTCGTGACAGCTCCTAATCGTCGTCTTCCCGGTGAATTTTCCTGACGTTGCTTTCATTATGGGGAAGGGGTACCGCCTGTTCAGGGTGGCAGGGCTTGCAGATAGTTTCCACTTCATCCTCTTCCCATACGCCGGTCAGATATTTGTAAGTATCTTTATGGACATCATGGCAAACGTCGCAGTTGATCTTTTTCACCCGGTTTTCCGGGGTGTAATCTTCGTAATCGGGGGACATGTGGACATACTTCATTTTCCTGGTGACTATGCCGATAGGGTGCCCGAATTTACGGTGGATTTTGGCATGACAGGTAACACAGATCAGGTTCTTCCGGATGTAAGGCTTGTCCGTAAAAGGGTTGATCAACCCCTTTTTCAGCTTCACCTTTATCGCTCCCGGTTTTTCCCCTTCTTTGTTTTTGACCATCGCATGACAAAAAGAACAATCGCTATGCCGGATCGTCATATCCTCAGGTTCCCCTTTAAATTCCTTTTTCTCTTGTCTATTTTCTGATTTTCCGGCTTCAACATCTTCAATTACTATTTTCACTCTGCCCGCTTCTCCGCTTCCCTTTTTTTCCGCCATAGAGGGCGCCGGCCATAAACATGGCAGAACCGACAGAATCACTAAGGTTTTGGCAAGGTGACCGGAAAGTATCCTCAAGACAGTTCCTCTATGCCCAGTAGAATTCCGTCCCGCTGGCTTGGAGGAAGGCTTCCTTTGGCCACATACCGAAAATTCAGGCGTTCTTGGTTATATTCTTCCAGTATCAGGTTGAACTCCGAAAAGTCTTTTCGTTTAAGCTCTTCCGCTAATCGATAAGGAGATCGATTGATCTTTAATTCTATTACCGCCGTTCCTTTTGAAAAATAATGAGTTATCATTTGCCCGGAACCTATTCCCTTAATTGACGTGTTCAAACCGGCTTTCAGGAGAGAAAGCTGCTGATCGTTTATTCCTTCCACGACCAATTCCACGGTATTTTTTTCCAGAACAAGGTTATGATAGTAAGGGGATAATTGGCTGATCAACCGGTCGGCTGCCTGGTTGGCCGCTTTGGTGAAGGCGTATTTCCGGCTCAGTTGAAGTTCCCGGTGATAGGCTTGGGCCGTGGACGAGGCTTCAAACAGGGAGGCATCGGTTCGGGGTAAAGGAGTCGCTATAAGGTTTACCATGGCCTGGTAAGAAGAGAGGGAGCTGGATGACTCTTCTCCAACCCCTCCTGAGCCGCTTACCTCTATAATAAGCCCGGCCCTGGAAGATTCAACGAACACCCCCCCCCACTTCCTGAACTTGGCGCTCACCACCTCATTTAATAAGTCAGGAAAAAACAGCTCCATGGGAGGAATAAACCGGTTCCATTTCTCGGTTTCTTTTTTTTTCGGTTCCCGGCTGTTCTGAAAGGGTTTGAACCGGCTTTCCGGCTGGTCTCTGAGTTCCACCGAACTGATGGATAACAGGGGGCGGTCGATTCTCTTGCGGGTAACTCTTAAAGCGATTAGATGAAAAAGCAGTGAGTCCACATTGACCACCGTTCTGACGCTTATTCTGTAGAGTGCTCCCTCCCGGTGTTCGTCGATGATCTTGTAAGCCTGAATATATTGTTTGTAGTAAGGATAGATATTATCCCTGATAATGGCATAATGGGTGAGATAATCCCTTTTCTGGAGATAATCGCCCATCACCATATAAAGAGACCTTTTTAAGGATTCCTTCAAGGCTTGGGATCTGGCCCGTTTTTGATTCCAGCCCATGATAACTCCCACTCCCTCGGAAACCACCGAACGGTTGGCGGGAACCGTTCCGGGGAAAACCGGGCTGACCGTTCCTCCCCAAAGAACCAGCCAGCCACCTAAAATATATGGAAGAGACCTTTTCATTTTCCTGGTCAGTAAGATTTATTACCCGGTCTATTCATAAACTTGGCTGACATTTGCCAGACCCCAGAAAA
>JBHHXV010000221.1:0-4019 GCA_046757225.1 bacterium | reverse complement strand
GTATATGATGGATTTGCTGTTTCGTCAAAAACTCCGGTTAAGTTGACAATCCCGATTATGGGACTTCTTTAAAAAACTGCTCATAATGTCAAGTGAGGTACTTTTCGGAGAAAACGAAAAAAACATCATTAACTCATTGATTATATCGAAAGCATTCTTCCAAATCCCATAGAAACCCTCTTGTTAGAGGGTGCGAAAGTTTAGTAATTTACCTTTTTAATATAATTTTCTTCTACAAAATCGATCTCCGATTGGCGGTCAGTGACTTTTCCGTCAAGCTTTAAATCTAACAATCGGTCGAAGATCTCTTTAAATGCCGGCCCCTGAGCAATACCCAACTCAATCAAATCCCGGCCGGCCAGTTCAATTTTAACCCTCCGCAAATCGGTCATATACCTTGAAACGTACCGGGCGGTTTCTTCTGACTCCGCTTTGGCCATAATTAACAACAGCACCTCTTCCGGCAATTTCTCAAACAGGCGAAACAGCCTGCTGCGGATAAGCTCCTCCTGAAAACAATGCAGTTTACGAAGGATGCTTTCTGATATGCCGATCAACTCATTAAAAACTTCCAAATCCTTCTCAGACAAGCGAAAATCAATTGCCGACCGCTGGCGGCATTCCCCGGGGCAATTGTCCGTTACTCCAGCCAGATAAACAAGTTCCCGCTTTACTTTATGCCCCAGAAACAGCAGATCATACCAATCGAACACCATCTTTATCTGGTTTATAAGGCTGTGGGAAACCTTCACTGGAGACAATTCGGTTATATAATTAAGCAGACCGAGTTCTTCCAGTTTAAAAATCATCGGAGGGGGATTTTTTTCCTGAAAAGTCAGTTTCAATTCCTGCCAGATTCGGCGTTTTTCCAGATGAGCGCAAATATTATGCCGGATACCGTCGTGGATAAGCCTCAAGGTATGCTTGCCCAGATGAAAATCGAACCGTTCGGTAAACCGGACCGCCCTGAACATCCTGGTAGGGTCATCCACAAAACTTGAGGTATGCAGGACTCGAATAACCCGGTCCTTTATATCCCGCTGACCGCCGAAGAAATCGATCAACCGGCCGAACCCCTGGCAGTTGATCTTGATAGCCAGGGTATTGATCGTGAAATCCCGGCGGTAAAGATCCTGCTTAATTGAGCTTTCCTCAACTTCTGGCAAGGCAGCCGGGTGCCGGTAAAACTCCCTCCGTGCGGTGGCGATATCCACCTTTATCCCAGAAGGAAATACCACCACCGCTGTCTGAAATTTAGCGTAGGCCCGGAAATGCCCGCCCACCTTTCGGGAAATCTCGGCCGCCAGGGCAATTCCATCCCTTTCCACCACTATATCCAGATCCTGGTTCCCCACTCCCAGAAAGAGATCCCGCACCACCCCTCCCACCAGATAAACCGGACACCCGAGCCAGTCGGCCACCTCGCCTATCGTTTGCAATATCCTGCGGTAATCTTCGGGAAACCGCTCGTTTATCAGATGCTTGATATTCCGTTTATATTTCCTTTCATTAGCATAATGAATCAGAGTCGATTCCGGGGAGATAATATCTCTGACCAGCCGTTTCTCCCGCACATTGTTCTCGACCGACTTCTGCAGACGCTCCGTCGCCTCTATCAAGGTCATTTTTCTGATAGAGGCTGAAGAGGCTTCCTTGTGCCCGTTTCCTCCCAATTCCCGGGCAATCGCTCCCACATCCACCCGCGGGTCACTGCTCCGGCCTATAAGTTGAATGTAGCCACCGAGGCGAATCAAAAGCAGAACAGCCGGAATTTTTTCGACATCCTTGACCTGGTTGGCCAGCACTGCCACATCTCCCACATAATCCTCGCTGGTGGCCGTGGAAATGAGCGCCCTTACTCCATGAAACTCGATAATCTTGGCCCCTTTGAGCAATTCGTTCAGCAGAAAAACCTGGCCGGCGTTAAGCCCCCGGTTGACAAACTCACGAATCAGCCCCAGGTCGGCCTGGAATTTCAGGAGATAAGCCACGGCCGTCAAGTCCGCCGGGGTGGTCCTCTCGTAGGTGAGAGAGCCGGTGTCCTCGTAAATGCCCATGGCGATCACCGAAGCTTCGTACGGGGACAGGGAGACCCCCTTTTCTTTTAATAATTGAACCAGGATTGTGGTGGTGGCCCCGGTCAAGCGGATAATTTCTTCATCCGCTTCCGGCTCTCAGGGGAGTTTGGCATGATGGTCATATACGGTGGTTCGGCAGGCGGGGGAACCGGTCAAAGCGGAAAAAACACCTATTTTACTACTAAGTTTAGTATCGACAAGAAAAAGATGGGATATCTGGGATAAGTCAAGATTCTTTGAACGAATAATCTCAATCGGGGAAGGATGGTCGTGTAGAAAAAGCCTTAAATTTTCCTCCATCGCTCCGGGAAAAGAGGCTTTGGCCTGCGGATGCAGTTTCCCGACCGCCACCATGGAAGCGTAAGCGTCAAAATCGGCGTTCGTGTGAGTTATAACTATTTCCACATTCCAGGATTAACTCTTCAAGTCAGTCAGAAACTCGTCTTTGGTAAGACCTTCCTCATTGATCCGGTAAACCAGATACAGCATAGACATAAAGGTCAGGTTTAAAGGCAGTAAAACGTTTCCCAGGATTATGTCGGTTATCATATTCACCGATTCAGACAGCTTGGCCCCTCCCAATATGCCGGTAACCAACGTGGTAAATCCCCACTTATAGAAAACGCCGAAGGCTAAAAAACCAATCAGAAAGGGAATAATTACCAACACAAATCCCCAGAAATCACTGCTTATTATCTCCCGGCTGCGGCCTAAGGCCTCTTTGATTCCCTTGCCCTCGAAGATTATTACCAGTTCTACAAACAGAAACGAGATCATAAAATATAATCCGGGAATTATAAAAAATAAAAATCCCACCCCGATAATCAGAGACTTAAGGAAAATAGCCAGGACCAGGCGGTTAATTTTCCGGAAGGGAATAAGGTTGTAGATCTCCGAAACAGTAGTCCTTTCTTCGGTAATGACAAATACCGAGGCATAGGCGACGGCAATATAAGTGTAAATTATGGAAAAAAGATAAAGAATGCCGATAAACATAAACCGGATATCACCGGCGGATTCATTTGCTCCGCCATTAACTAGCTTGTTAACCAGAATTACCAGAGAGATAAAAACGGTGGGCGGCAGTAACACCGATAGAAAAAGGGGGAAATTGCCGAAGTAAAGCCTGAAGGCCTCTCCATATGCGTTGACATTTTGATTGGCGCTGACTCGGAATTTTGAATACATAAAGGCGAAGTATTGGCGGAAAGATGGTAGGCGATGCTGGATTTGAACCAGCGGCTTCCACAGATTTACCGTTATTCTATCCGTATTGGATATTTTCCAGTACAATCTTAGCACAGTCAAAATAAATATTAAATAGCAGAAAAAATCAGTAGTGTCCGGTTAGGTTTTTGCATATGAGTTTTGAGAAAAATCGGTAGTGGGTCAGTTTGAATTTTCCCGCTCTTGCCATGCTTAAGCGGTCATGGTATGCTTAAAGCATGAAGAAAAAGAAGCATCCAGCAGACTTAAACCGGCTTGCTCATAGTATAGTCAGTTTTGCTACAGAAGAAGAAGTTCAGCCAGGGCCGGAATCGAGGCCGGAGAAGAAGAAGCCTGCCAAGAACCAGCATGCTGTTGAATTGGGCCGTTTAGGTGGCCTGAAAGGCGGCAAAGCACGCTCACAAAAGCTCACTAAAGAACAACGCTCCGAGATTGCCCGGAAAGCCGCCGCCACCCGGTGGAGGAAAAAATAATTATTGTTTTTCTAAAGATTTCTTATCAAGCAACCCTTGAGCTAATCCTTGCATAATAATATGAGGTTGCATAAGCGGATTTACAAAACGATATTTGTAGCGGCGTTTTTTTCCGAACTTTTTTAAAATTTTACCTCTATTCTCACCACAAAAATCATGTAAATGGCGAGAAAAGCTAGGTATATCCAGTAGTGTCCGGTTAGGTTCTTGCATGTAGGAGCAAAAAGCTAAAAAAGTTATG
>JBHHXV010000220.1:0-4026 GCA_046757225.1 bacterium | reverse complement strand
CCCGCCCGGCCGGCCAAACCCATACCGACATTTTTCAGGGCGCCCCCGAACCCGGTCAGCTCATGCAGCTTGAAATGGGTAAGTACCACCAGTTGATCGGCTTTCAGAACTTCCCGGCCGATATGGGCTTCTTTAAAATGCTTGAGACCGACCTGAATGGCTTCTGAGGTATCTCCCAACAAGCCGTCGGCGATGACGATGGGGGCGCCGGTTACCGAGGGGGCGAAGCCGTTCAGGATAGCGGTCTCGATATGCCGGGCCGCATTCGACCTGGTTCCGAAATAAAGGGTGCCCCCGTCAGTGAGAAAAGGGATGGCCCCGGCTTCCTTTATCTTATCGACAATCAACCTTACCAGCACCGGCGAGACATAGCCCTGATTCCCCCGCTCCCCGAAATGGAGCTTCACCGCCACCAGGGAATCCTTTTTTATAAAACGGTCGAATTTCAGTTCATCCAGGAGACGCTCCAGCTTGGCAAAGATATTGTTGCCGATGCCGGTGCGCAGGTCTGAGAAAAATACCTTAGATTCCATAAATCACCTATCCCATCCACCGGGTAACCGGCAGGCGGCGGTCGCGGCCAAAGGCCTTGGGGGTGATCTTGATGCCGATGGGAGCCTGGCGCCGCTTGTATTCCGCCCGGTCAACCAGTCTGATCACCTTTTCCACGGTTTCCCTATTATACCCCCGGCGGATAATTTCTTCCATGCCCAGATCATGCTCCACATAAAGTTCCAGGATCGGGTCCAGTTCCTCGTAGGGGGGCAGCGAATCGGAATCGGCCTGGTTTTCCCTTAACTCCGCCGAGGGAGGACGGGTAATGATATGAGCGGGAATGACTTCGCTTTCAGATGAAGCGTTAACAAAATCAGCCAGCCGGTACACCATGGTTTTGGGAACGTCTTTGATCACCGCGAAACCGCCGGCCATATCCCCGTACAGGGTGGCGTAACCGACGCTCATCTCGCTCTTGTTGCCGGTGGTAAGCACCAGGCAGCCGAATTTGTTGGAAAAAGCCATCAGGATGTTCCCTCTGATTCTGGCCTGGATGTTTTCCTCGGCGATTCCCGGGGGCAGCCCCTTAAAGGATGGGGCCAATTCGTTCAGATACCCCTCAAACAGCTGGTCTATAGGAATTTCTTTCAGAGCGATACCGAGATTTTCCGCCAGTTGGTAAGCGTCTCTGCGGCTTTCCTGGGAGGTATACCGGGAAGGCATGAACACGGTTTCCACTCTGCCGCTCCCCAGAGCATCCCGGGCGATTACCGCGGTCAGAGCGGAATCGATTCCCCCGGAAAGCCCCAGCAGTACCTTTTTAAAACCGTTTTTATCAACGTAATCCCTTACTCCCAGTTTCAGGGCTTCGTATACCTCGGCTTCGGTTGACAGATCTTTTACCGGAGCGGGAACCGCTTTTTCCGGTTCAGTGAAATTCAGGTTACACAGCCGAAAATCCTCGCTGAAGCGTTGGCAGCGGAGCAGGGTTCTCCCTTGAGGATCGAAAACAAAGCTTCCCCCGTCGAAGACCAGTTCGTCCTGCCCCCCCACCAGGTTGTTATAAACGAGAAAAACCCCCTGATTCCGGGAACGCTGTGCCAGAAGCTCCTGTTTGTAACCGTCTTTGGAGGTGTGAAAAGGGGAAGCGTTCAGGTTTACGATCAGCCGGGCGCCGGCCGCTACCTGGCTGGCGGTCGGTCCCTCGTCAAACCAGATATCCTCGCAGATATTGATTCCCAGGTTTATTCCTTTCAGGTTAACCAGACGCCAGGATTTTCCCGGCTGGAAATAACGCTTTTCATCAAATACTCCATAATTGGGCAGCAGAATCTTGTGATACCGGGAAACCAGTTTACCGGCCTGGACAAAGGCGGCCGCGTTATACAGCGAACCGTTCTGCTGGTCGACAAACCCCACGGCCACCGCTGTCCCGGGAAATTTTTCCGATTCTTTTATCAGTTTGTCGAGAGATTGCCGGTTCTGATTAACAAAATCCTGTTTATGCAGGAGGTCTTCCGGGGGATAGCCGCAGATGGCCAGTTCCGGAAAGCAGACCAGGTCCGCCCCGGCCCGGCTTCCTTTTTGCAGAGATTGGATGATTTTCCGGTAATTGCCCTCGAAATCCCCTACCAGGCAGTTGATCTGAGCGATACCAACCCGTAATTCATGCATAATCCAGCAAAATCAGCAACAGCCGCCCCCCGCGTAATGATAGGTGGAACCGGTAATGACCAGGTCGTCCCGGTTTAAGGCTTTCAGGGCCTGGGCGGTTTTATCACAGACCGCTAGCGGAACATCTCTCATAAGAATATGCCCCTTGCCGTCATCAAAACAGTCTTGCTCTCCCAGGTAAAAGACGGCGCAGCCGGTAAAAACGCAGGGGCCGTCATCAGGTACCGCTGTCTTGTAGGCCACCATCTCCACGCTCTCCAGCATAATGGAATCCGGGATGTCGTAGCGTCTGGCGTCCAGTACCCGGTACGGTTTCCGGGAACGGATTTCAATCGTTCCGAATCCCGTATCCACCAGCTTTTTGAGATACTCTTCCAGAGAGATGGCCCCGGAAAGGCAGCAGGCCCGGAGCCGCTCGTCATTTTTCAGGTGATCGGGAATGGAAACCGGAGAAACCGGGTCTGTCAGACAGATAGCTCCGCCCGGTTTCAGAACCCGGTGAAATTCGGATAAGGCGATACCCAGATCCGCCGGTTTAAAGATGTTGAACAGACAGTTCTGCGAGGCCAGTTCCACGCTCTCGTCCTCCAGCGGCAGTTTGAGCGCGTCTCCCCTGCGCAGGTCAACGAAATCGGATCGGAACCAGTCGTTTTCCTGTTCCGCCGTCTGGAAATTTCGTTTAGCAGTATCGATCATCTCCTGAACGCTGTCCACCGCGATCACGCCACCCGGTTTCCGGGTGAAATAAGCGAATTCCAGGGCTTCCATTCCCCCGCCGACCCCCACATAAAGGATGGTCGAATCCGGGGAAAGATCCTGCATATGAACCGTGGTTCCGCACCCGTAATTCATTTCTGACATGCAGACCGGAATTTTCAGGCCGGGCAGGTTATTGGTTCTGCTTCCGGCGCAGCACAGGGAGGCGTCCGGCTGCTCGGCCGCCTGCCGGTACACCTCCTCAGCCGTTCTTATATAACTTTCTTTTTCCATTTTTCCGCCTCTTATATGTATTCATGTTTACGATACCATTTAACGGTTTCAGCCACTCCGGCTCTCCAGTCGTATTTCGGTTGATATCCCAGCACCCGTTTGGCCTTGGATATATCGAACGATCTGGTCTCCAGGAAATATTTCACCCGGGCCCTGTTCAAGGGGGGATCGAACCCCAGTGTTTTTCCCATCCCTTCCAGGATCACCGCCCCGGTCATCCCGATCCAGGCCGGAACATGAAAGGGGCGCCGGACCTGAAGCTCATCAGCTATTCCATAAATAAACTCATCCACGCTCACCGCTTTTTCCGCGGCCACAATAAAAACCTCTCCCAGGATATCGTCCTTTTCCAGGCAAAGCAGAAAGGCGTCGGTAACATCATCTATATAAGAAGGGTGCAACAGGTTTCTCCGGCCGTTTCCGAAGATAACGAACAGCCCTTTTTTGATCGCCTTGAACAGTTCCAGCACGTGTAAATCTCCGGGGCCGTAAACCAGCTCCGGCCGCAGCACCACCGCGGGCAGGCCCTGCTCTTTATAAGCCTTGATGACCGCCGTTTCCGCGTCCGCTTTGGTGGTTTCATAAATATTGGAAGGAGCCATCGGAACCGATTCAGCGGCGGGCGGGTTTTCAATCGGGCCCTGAACCCCGGCCGAGCCGCAGTAAATAAACCGGGAAAGCCTGCCTTCCTGAACCGCCAGATCCAGCATGTTCCCGGTGCCGCCGGTGTTGAGTTTCTGGAAATCCTGATCGGAAACCCCGGCTTGACCGAGCATTCCGGCCAGATGGTAAGCGACTTCCATGCCCTTTAGAGAACCGGACAGGGTCTCCGGTCTGGTGACATCCCCTTCCCAGAGGTCGATCTTT
>JBHHXV010000219.1:0-4057 GCA_046757225.1 bacterium | reverse complement strand
TGTGACAACCTGTTTTCATCATTAGGGGGTGACGTGAGGCCCGTCATGAAAGTTTGTCATTTTATGTGACGCTCAAGCAGCGCCAATGTCCCTTTAAGGTTAAAACCGGTTAACTTGTCCATGACGTTTCCGCTGCCGTCTACTATCAGAAAAGCCGGATGAGCGTTGATTCTGTACCGCCTGATCAGTTCCCTGTCGGCTTCATGGATATTGTAATGCACGCAGCGGAAATGCCTGGTTTTTTCCACAAACTCAGGGTTGGGCAGAATCACGGCGATAACTCTCTGGCAATAAGGGCACTCAAATTCGCTGTGAAAAAACAGGAGGATAGGCCGGTCTCCCTCCGCGTTCATCGCTTTTTCCAAACTGGAATACCAGTCGATATTTCCAAAAGGAAAAAAAAGATCCCGAATAAGACCGCAACCCGCCATCCCGAGAAATAACAGGATAAAAATCAAAGGAAGAAACTTGTTTCTGACGGCGGAACTCATCTTTTTCCTCATACTCTTATTCGGGTTAGGAAAACTGGCGGCAATAGACCATTAACACGGAAACAGCAGCCGGAGTGACTCCGGGGATCCGCAGGGCCTGGCCGTAAGATTCCGGTTTCACTTCGGTCAGCTTTTCCACCACTTCCCTGGATAATCCCGGAATCATGGAATAATCCAGTTTTCCGGGAATCAGCTTATGTTCCATCTGTTCAAACTTCTTGATCTGCCGCTGCTGACGTTTAAGATACCCTTCGTATTTAACGTTCAGTTCTACTTGTCTGATTACTTCCGGGTTATGGCAGGACTCGTAGACAAGATCGGATATTCCCACTTCCGGTCTCTTTAAAACCTCTGCCAGGGACTTGCCCTTCAAGCTTTCCTCCCGGCCGGGAAACTTACCCAAAACCCTCTTATTGTTAGCATGAGATAGTCTTGTTTTTTTGAGTTTTTCTATTTCCTGAGCTATCAGAGCGCTTTTTTTCTTGTTAGTACTGTATCTTGTCTTATCAATTAACCCGATACTGTATCCGTGATAAATCAGCCGACTGTCTGCATTATCCTCCCTTAGCAATAATCGGTATTCCGCCCGGGAAGTAAACATCCGGTAAGGCTCACTGGTTCCTTTGGTGACCAGGTCGTCAATCAATACGCCAATATAAGCTTCCGAGCGTTTTAACACCAGCCCTGATTCGCCTCGAATCCTGAGAGCGGCGTTAATCCCGGCCATGATTCCCTGTGCTGCCGCTTCTTCATAACCGGAGGTGCCATTGATCTGTCCGGCATGGTATTGACCGCTCACCAGTTTGGTTTCCAAGGTGGGTTTTAATTGAGTGGGCAGGATGAAATCATATTCGATGGCATACCCGGGCCGCATTATATCAACCTTTTCCAAACCGGCAATGGAACGTAGGAATTCAAGCTGCACTCCTAAAGGCAGGCTGGTGGACAAGCCGTTGGCGTATATTTCCGAGGTGTCCAGACCTTCAGGCTCCAGAAATACCTGGTGCCTCCCCTTGTCCCGGAAACGCTCAACCTTGTCCTCTATGGAAGGGCAGTACCTGGGGCCCACGCCCTTGATCCGTCCAGTGAAAAGGGGAGAGAATTTGAAATTTCTCCTTATGATATCATGGGTTTTTTTATTGGTATAAGTCATGAAGCAGGGCCTTTGTTCTAGAATCGTCCCCTTGCTTAAAGAAGAAAACATATGAGGATCAGGGTCCCCCGGCTGAATAGAAAGGGAGGAAAAGTCAATGGTTTTTCCGTCCAGTCGGGGAGGAGTGCCGGTTTTCAGGCGGCCGGTTTTAAACCCCTGCTCCTTGAGACACCCGGCCAGACCGATGGAGGGGAATTCTCCGGCCCGGCCGGCCGGGTAAGAATTCAGGCCGATATGGATAAGCCCGTCCAAAAAAGTGCCGGTGCAGATAACCACCGCCCGGCCGACAATTTCCTGGCCGATTTGCGTGACAACGCTTTTAAACCTGCCCTTTTTGATGTTTATCTTTTCCACCAGGGCCTGTTTCAGGTGAAGGTTTTCCTGGCTTTCCAGCACCTGTTTCATGGAAACCCGGTAGCGGTTCTTATCTGCCTGAGCCCGGGAAGAAGCCACTGCCATACCCCGGCGGGTGTTCAAAGTGCGGAATTGAATACCTGTCTTATCGATATTGCAGGCCATTTCACCGCCCAAGGCATCGATCTCCTTGACCAGATGACCTTTAGCCAGCCCCCCGATGGCCGGGTTGCAGGGCATAAGAGCTACCGTATCCAGATTGCCGGTAAGCAGCAGGGTTTTGACATCCATCCTGGCAGCCGCTAAAGCCGCCTCGCAACCGGCATGGCCGGCACCGATTACGATTATTTCGTATTCTTCAGACATACCTAGAAATTCATAGACAGATAGAGGCTTAACCCCTTGCTTTCAGGCAGGAGGGAAATATCAAGCCTACTGTCAATATCCTCAAAAAACTTCTTCTTATGGAACGTATTGTGCTTATAAGCTACATTTGTTGCGCTGTAAATATTGCCGAAATACCAACCTAACTCGAAAAAGGTCAATATTCCTCCTACAAGTGGAAGATCCTGCCTATAAGACTCGACCGCTCCGGCAATAAAGAGACCGTTCAGCATAAAACTGGCGAAAGCGTCTTTATAACGGCCGCAATACAGATGTCCCGCTCCCGGTAGTACCGCCAAGGTTCCCGCTAAAACGGGCGACTTGTATGGAAGGTTTTTACCTCGTTTCATTTCCTGAATAAGCTGGTGGGCTTTATCCCGCAACTCGTCATTATTACTGATATTGTTCAGCGAGCTACGAGCTTTCTTCCATTTTCCCTCTTCCATGCTCAGCCGGCCAATCCGGTACATCGCTTTCTCAGCCAGGGAATTATCAGGAAATTGTTCGATTACCTTCCGATATTGTTTTATAGCGTCCTGGAATTCATGATTCTTAAAATTGACTTCCCCCAGCATGAATAACGCCGCGGCTTTAAGATCCGCGTTCTCTGCTTCCTGATAAACCCGGGAAAATTCATTTTCCGCCTCATCGAGATGTTCCCCTTTAAAATAGCAGAACCCTACCATAAAAGATGATATCTCATTCTTTTCCGATTGGGGAAAGAAATGAATCAAGCGCTTGTACTCGGAAACAGCCCGGTAATATTCGCCCTCCCTGTATAATTTTTCCGCAAAACCAAACTGCTGGGAAGCTTCTTTTATTTCCCGGGCATCCACTTTTGATGAGGCGATCATTCCGCTGGCCGCTGCCAGGAAGAAAAAAAGAATAACAGAGCAGGCGACGGCGTTGGGAGAAGGCCTTCCGTTATTCTTGGTAGAACAAGCCTTGTTCCTAGCCGCCCAGGTAAGCGGAGCGTATCTCTTCACTGTTAAGAAGTTCCCTTCCCGTTCCTGAGGCAACAATTCTGCCGGTTTGCAGCACATAGGCCCGGTGAGCGATCGACAAGGCCATGGAAGCGTTCTGTTCTACCATAAAAACCGAGGCGCCGGATTTATTTATCTCCAGGATAATCTCGAAAATCTGGTCTACCAGGTTGGGAGAAAGCCCCATGGATGGTTCATCCATGAGAATAAGGGCCGGCCGGAACATCAAAGCTCTTCCTATGGCCAGCATCTGCTGCTCTCCACCGCTCAAAGTGCCGCCGGCTTGAGAGCGGCGTTCTTTCAAACGGGGAAATAACTGGTAAACCCGGGCCAAGTCCTCTTCCACCTGGGAAGCTAGTTCGGATTTTGACAGGGTGCTGCGGGTTTTTTCCCGGACGTAAGTACCTATTTCCAGATTTTCCAGAACACTCAAGCGGGGAAAAATTCTTCGTGCCTCAGGAACAATGGCTATTCCGACAGCGGTAATCTGAGAAGCGGTCTTTCCGCTGATTTTCTTCCCCTGAAAACAGATTTCTCCTGCCGCTGGTTTCACCAACCCCATAATGGTTTTCATGGTGGTGGTCTTTCCGGCTCCGTTCCCCCCTAGCAGGCAGACAATTTCCTTTCCCTTTACTTCAAGGTCGATTCCCTTTAAAACATTGATACTACCATAATAGGTGATGATTCCCGAC
>JBHHXV010000218.1:0-4064 GCA_046757225.1 bacterium | reverse complement strand
GGATTTGCGGATTGAAACTTCCCCAAGGGCTTACCGAATCGGAAAAGCTGCCGGAGGTTATGTTCACCCCCTCCAGCAAGGCCGCTCCAGGAGAGCATGACCAGAACATCTCTTATAAAGATACCATAAACCTTATCGGAACGGAATTGGCCTTTCAAGTACAGGAAGCCAGCCTCAAACTCTACACCTGGGCGGCGGAATACGCTCTCGAGCGGGGTATCATCCTGGCGGACACCAAATTTGAATTCGGCCGGCTGGATGGCCGCCTGATATTGATAGACGAAGTTCTCACCCCGGACTCCTCCCGGTTCTGGCCGGTGGAAGGATATCGGCCGGGACGGCCGCAGCCCAGTTTCGACAAGCAGTTTGTCCGGGATTATCTCAAAGAGAGCGGCTGGGATATTTCCTCGCCTCCCCCCGAACTGCCGGATGAAATTGTGTCTAAGACTGTCAGCAAATACCAGGAGGCATTGAATAGATTAATACCTTGAATGATGATTTTACAGCTGGTTATCAATAATTACGCTATCATCGAGCGCCTTGAGATAGATTTTTCTTCCGGCTTGAACATTATCACCGGCGAGACCGGAGCGGGCAAATCGATTCTGATTGGGGCGCTGGAGGCCGTTCTGGGGGGAAAGGCCGGGTCCGAGTCGGTCAAGACCGGGGCCGCTCAAGCCACCATAGAGGCTCTGTTCGATCTGGAGGGAATAGACCGACGCAGGCTGGAGGCTCTCGGCCTCGAACCGGGAGAGGAACTGACCATAAAGAGAAAGATTCATCCTTCAGGGAAATCGCACTGCTGGGTCAATGGCTCTCCGGTTACCCGGGCGGTCTTGAATAAGCTGGGGCTGCTGCTGATGGATATCCATGGCCAGCATGTTCATCAGCAGCTCCTTTACCCGGAAAATCATGTCGATTTTCTGGACGAAGCGGGCGGGCTGCTTTCCCTGCGTCAGGAATATTTCCGGGAATATAAAAACTGGCTGGGGACAGCCCAAAAACTGCAAAAAGAAAAAGAGTTTCAGGAAAGCGACCGGCAGAGGCGGGAACTGATGGAGTACCGGCTTGAGGAAATTAATCTGGTCAATCCCCTTGAGGGAGAGTTCGCCGGTCTGAAACAGGAACAGGAGCGATTAGACAGCTCCCGGGAAATTCAGGAAAACTGCCGGGAGGCGAATGATCTTCTTTCCAATTGCGACACTTCGGTTTCTCACCTTTTATCCCTTGTTATCGACCGGATTAACCGGGCGGCGGCCAAAGATTCCCAGTTGGAACCGGCTGTGGACAAACTGGAAGAAATGTCAGGCGTTCTTGATGAAGTCAGTTTTCAACTGGAGCGCCGTCTGTCCGGTCTTCAGACCGCTCCCGAGCGTTTGCGGGAAATTGAGGAGCGCCTGGCGGAGCTCTCCGGCCTGGCTTATAAGATCAAGTGCGAGGTGGAAGAGCTTCCCCGGATAAAAGAAAAACTGGAGTTGGAGGCGGTTCTCTCCAGGGATCAGGTAATCCAGAAGTTGTGCCGCCGGGAGGCCGAACAGAAAGAGAAACTGGAGAAACTGGCCGAAAAGCTGAGCGGTAACCGCAAACGCTCGGCAGCGCGAATTCAAGAGGAAATCGAGAGGGAACTGGCGGAAATCGGTATGCCCAGAGCCCGGTTCCGGGTGGTTTTCGGGGAAAATCGTTCTTTGTCCCCCACCGGAATCGACCGGGTGGAGTTTTATTTTTCGGCCAATCCGGGAGAAGCCCCCAAAAAGCTGATAAAGATAGCCTCCGGCGGAGAGCTGTCCCGGATCATGCTGGCCTTGAAATCGATTCAGGCTGACCGGAAGGGGGGGCGGAGCGTGGTTTTCGATGAAGTGGATGCCGGTATCGGAGGGCAGACCGCCCTGGAAGTGGGAAAACGGCTGAAACTGATCGCCGGGAATCAACAGGTTATCTGCATCACCCACCTGCACCATATCGCCAGGTTCGCCGATAATCATCTGGTGGTAAGGAAGCGGGTATCCGAGGGACGGACAGAGGTGCTCCTGAAACCGACTGACCGGGACGGTCAGATTGAGGAACTGGCCAGGATGCTGGCCGGCGGGAATATAGATGACAAGGTTATGGAACACGCCAGTTCGCTGTTGGCTTGACCGTCTTTTTCTCCTGATTCTGGTTTTTTCCGCCTGTGGCCCTTCATCGCGCCAGCAGGCTCCCCCTGAGGTTCCGGGCATGGTTTATATAAAGGGAGGAACCTGTTCTATCGGCTTACCGGCCGGGTATGAACCAAAGCTTTCCTCCTCTTTCGGTTTTAAAAAGCCGTTCTTTCAAAATCAGAAACCCAGGCATAAGATTTTTTTCAAGAGCTTTTACCTGGACAGGCATGAGGTGACCGTGGGGCAATACCAGGAGTTCTTACGGAACACCGGTCGTCGTCCCCCCCGGTATTGGTCTAAGCTGGACCCGGTCGAATTTTCCCGCTATCCGGTCAACGGGGTAAGCTGGCACGATGCGGACGCTTACGCCCGCTGGGCCGGGAAAAGGCTCCCTTCAGAAAGGGAATGGGAGGCGGCGGCAGCCGGGAAAACAGGGAGGAAATTCCCCTGGGGAAACTCTTTTATCCGGGCTGAAGAAAGATTGAAGAAAAACGATCTGTTTCCCGTGGAAACCACCCCTTTCGATATCACCCCCCGGGGGATTCACGATCTGGGGGGCAGCGTGTCCGAATGGACTTCCTCCTGGTACAGGAGCTATCCCGGAAACAACGCTGGTGACGACGATTATGGAGAAAAATACAAGGTCTACCGGGGAGGCGCCTGGGGGGTTCCCGGCCATTACCGGCTGCCCCGGTTCTACCGGGTGACCTTCCGGGGGTTTGGCCGGCCGGATCAGGTCTTTAATGAAGTCGGTTTCCGCTGCGCCCGGGATGGTTTATAAAAATGTCTCAAACACTGATAAAATTACTGCAAGATAAAGGGGTTGATTTTGTTAACCCGCAGACCAACACCCTGATAAATATCGATCCGGACAAGATCCGGCCGGGGGCGGTTCTTTACCCGGGCGTGACCCTGGAAGGGAAAAGAACCTTTGTCGGAAAGGGAGCGCGGGTCGGGGTCAAGGGGCCGGTAGCCGTTAAGAACAGCGTGGTCGGTCCCGGTGTGATTCTGGGTCAGGGGGCGGCAGAGGAGGCGGTTTTCCTGGAAGGCTCCCGCACCGGCATCGGTTTTTCCTGCCGTAAGGGCACTGTTTACGAAGAAGCGGCGACCAGCGCCGAGCAGACCGATACCAAGATGACCATCCTCTTTCCCTGGGTGACTTACGGCAGCAATATCAATGGCTGCGAACTGCTGGCAGCCGGGGGAACGGGGCCGGAGCTGGGAAAATTCACCGAATTCGGCAGCGGATTCATTCATTTCAATTTTACGGTGCGCTGTGACAAAGCCACGCCCAGCCTGTTCGGGAATGTCCCCGAAGGAGTGTTTTTACGGTCGGCCAGGATTTTTATCGGGGGAAACACCAGCGTGATCGGCCCGGTCACCGCCGAATTCGGGTCATACGCCGCCGCCGGTATCAGAATCACCGAAAACCTGCAAACAGGAAAAATCTATCTGGGAAAAAAGCTTCCGGGAGGGTTTATGGATTATGACCCGGCTGTTTACCCCAACCTTTCAAGAGTTTATCGCAGGAACATAAATTTCATCGCTAATCTGACCGCTCTTTTTCACTGGTATCAGCAGGTACGCGTCCCCCTGTTCGAAGGCTTGCCGGAGCTGGCTCACACTTACCGGGAGGCTCAAAAGAACGTTCAGGCCAATATCCGGGAGCGGATAGAGCAATTAGAGGTTGTGGTAAAACGTCTGCCGGAGTCCGAAGGCCGGGCGTCCAGGTTCGAGGAAAAGCTGAAAAACGGTTGGCCGTGGATAAAAGATCGGCTAAATGATTACCGGGAAGAAGGGGAGACTGACCGCCGCAACAGAGAGAATTTCCTAAACGCGCTTCCCGGCCCCAACCTGGAAACCGGTTACCTGAAATTTATGAAAAACCTCTCTGATGATATTGTCCAGGCCGGAATCTGTTGGTTG
>JBHHXV010000217.1:0-4087 GCA_046757225.1 bacterium | reverse complement strand
AGAGAATGTCGCCGCCGCGCCTCCAGCCGCCGGCGGGCAGAATGGTGAATTCCAGACGCTCGATATTTATTAAGACCTCCAGTTTACGCTGTTGGCCAAAATTTCTCTTGGTAATGTATATAATTTCTCCCAAATTAATGGCGGACAGATATTTTATCAGTTTGTTGGTTCTGACACGCTCCAGTAAATTCGTAACCTTTTCACAACCGGCCTCGTTTTGCAGAAGCTTCAGTAAAGCAAAACTGTCGAAAATGTAGCTTTCCCGCATCGTCAGGTAAAATCACGGTTACGCTCTTCCAGGAGAGCGTCTGAAAGCGAGGGGGTTTGTGGTAAAATACCACGGGCCGCTTCAACCGGGTTGTCCACCGGTGGGATTAAATAAATAACCCCCTGGTACTCCATAATCTGCAACCTGCTGCCCGGGCCGATTTTCAAGCGTTTCCTGGTATTCCGGGGAATAACCACCTGTCCTTTGGCCAGCATTTTTACGAAAGCCATGGTTGAACCTTTTTGCAAAATCGTTAAACTTACACATAACAAGTATGACTTTATTAAAGTGGTTTGTCAAGGCTCTGTTACAGGTAATTGTATGATAGGATAACCTTTAAACAGGACGCAGATGAAAATCTTGTAAATCAGCGTTCATCCGCGTCCTGTTTTTCCTATACTTTAATAAGGGCTGTTAATTATGAGCGATCTGGCAAGTGGTTTTTCGTACAGGCCGGGGATAAGCTTCCGGAACCGGCTGGTTCTGGCGCCGATGGCCGGGATAACCGACGCTTCTTTCCGGCGGATTTGCTGGGAGCAGGGGGTTGGTCTGCTTTATTCGGAGATGATCAGTTCCCATGCTTTGCTGCTGGGTAATAAGCCGACGGTCAGGATGCTGGATAACTGCCTTTCCGAGTTTCCGGTAAATGTTCAGATATTCGGCTCGGACCCATCCGTTATGGCGGAGGCGGCCCTCATCTGCCAGGACCGGGGGGTGCGGATGCTGGATATAAACATGGGGTGTCCGGTGACGAAGGTTTTCAACCGGGGGGCAGGCGCCGCTCTGATGTCGGATCCCCTGAGGGCTTATAAGATGGTCGCCCAGGTGCGGAAAGCGGTAAAGGTGCCGGTCAGCGTCAAGATCCGTTCCGGGGTAAGTCATCAACGGATAAACGCGGTGGAGGCCGCCCGGGCTGTCCGGGAGGCGGGGGCGGATATGATCGCGGTCCATCCCCGGACCAGGGCGCAGATGTTCAAGGAAAAGGCGGACTGGAGCGTAATCGCCGAGGTGAAGAAAGCGGTGGACATTCCGGTAGTCGGAAACGGTGATGTGGCTTCAGGGGAAGACGCCCGCCGGATGCTGAGAGAAACCGGCTGCGATCTGGTCATGATCGGCCGGGCTGCCGGCTGCCGGCCCTGGCTGTTCAAAGAAATTCTTACGGGGGCCGGAATTGACCATCAGGAAGAATACCGGCTCATCTTACGTCACTTTGGCTGCATGCTTGATGAACATGGGGAAAAGAAAGGGGTGAAAGGGTTTCGCAAACATCTTCTGTGGTATACTAAAGGCTTTCCCGGAGCGGTAACGGCCAGGCGCCGTCTGGCCGAAATTAAAAGCAGGAACGAAATCATGGAAACCCTGGATCTTATCTTCAGTTCAAAGGCTCTGCTGGCCAATAAAGCCGGTCTGCCGGAAATCCTGGGATGCTAAAGGGAAAGATTAACTGGCCCCTGGTGAGGTACGCCTATATCGGCTGGTTTTTCTGCGGGTTGTCGGTTTTCACCATGCAGCTGATTTTTCCGGATATGATGTCCTCTCTGGCTGCCTATTGGTTGACCCTTCCCTTTATCTACTGTTATCTCACCAAGGCTTATTATAAGAAATACCCGGGAGAGCCGCCCGCTTTCGTCGGTTTCGTCTTCCTGATGTTATTATTCGTCACTGATCTGTCTCTCATCAGGTTTTTTTACGGCGGGGTAAAGTGGGAGGGGTATTTTCATGCTCCAGCCTGGGGGAGGTTTCTCCTGCGCTCCTGGATCTGGCCGCGTTTTACCACCGGAACCTGGATCCCTTTCATCATTATTCCCGTTACCACGTATATTACCGGAAAAGCTCTTGGCAAAGCCACGACCGGATCATAGATGCAGCCCTCCCTTTCCGGCTATAATCCTTACCTGTTCGCGCTGACCGGTTTGACCCTGACCGGTTATTCCTTTCCCCTGGGATACGGGTTAAGCCGCATCATATTTAAAGAGAGCGAACCGGTTTCCCGAATTATCCTCGGATTCGGCCTGGGAATCCCGGCGGTCGTCACTGTCTGGTCCTGGATGCTCTGGTTTTCCCTTCCTTTTAATCCTTCCCTTTTTTTGGCGGCCGCGCTTGCTGTTCTTTTACTGTTGCTTTCTCAGAAAGAGCGGAAACCCGGAACAGAGCCGCTAAGAAATAATTATCCGCATTTGGCGCTGATAATTCTTGTCGCAATAACCGCCTGTCTGTTTGCCGGAAAACAGTTAATCGACTTAGGAACTCCGGCCGCGGACGGTCAACTGCATGGATTTCTGCAAATGCTGCTCAAGCATACCGGCAGTTATAATCCCTTGCCGCTCTATCCGGCAGGCGGAACCATGCAGAACCCTTATCCCCCCGGATTTCATGTGCTTTGCGCCCTGAGTTCCCGAATAACCGGCCTCAGCCTTCCCCAAACCATGCTTGGCACCGCTGTTGTCTCTTATCTGCTGCTGGCTGTTTTTATTTTCGAGACCCTGTATCGGATTACCGCCAAATTTCCGGCAGCGTTGCTGGGGGTGGTCTTGATCTTTTCCCAGGGGATGATTGATCTGCTCGCTTCCGCTCAATACCCGGAAATTATGGCCATGATTCCGTGTGTCGGTTTCTTCCTGATCTTCTCCCGGATGCTGGAGGAAGACAGCTGGAAAAACCGGCTGGTTTCCGGCTGGCTGCTGGGAGCGGCCGGGTTGATTCACACCCGCTTTTTATTTTGGCTGGTTTCCGCTCTGGCAGTATATATTTTCAGCCGCTACCTGGCTAAACCACATCCTTCCTTCAAGGAGCAGGCAGGCTTGATTTCAGTCATATCGGTGGCTCTTCTGCTTAATATCCCGCAATTTACCATAAACGCAAAACATCTATGGCTTACCCCCCAAAAAACCTATATTCATCCCTTGATCAGCATAAAAAATCTGGCCAAGTTCCAAGGGGGGCTTTTTGCTGTCTTTGCTGTTTTCCCCTTAATATTCAACCTGTTCAAGCGGAACCGCTTATCGGTATTCCTCATGACCTGGATATCGGTCATGTTTGTTCAGGTCGATTACTGGAGAATTCTTAATTTCTTTTCCCCTTCCTGGTTTTATATCGATTTCCAGTCCAGGCCGTTCGGGCATTTCAAGGATCTCTTTTCCTTCGGAGCACCTTGGGCCGCCGCCGTATATGGCCTGTTTCCGGTGGTTCCCCTGGCCGGGGCATTAAGCCTGCACTGTTTCTTTTCGGAAAATCCCAAATACAAGGCCGTTGCCATTAAGTATAAATCACTGTTAACCGTAGTGCTGCTGATTCTGGGAACCGGTTATCTCAACAGACAATTTAAGACAGCCAGCCAGCAGGTATTTGAAAAACTTCCCCAGGAGGATATTATGGTTCTGAGAGCGCTGAAAAAGAGCACCGGTTTCGATGATACTTTTCTCTTCAATCCAAGGGACGAACTTTCCGGCTGGGCTCCGGTCATTGCGGAGCGCCGGGCTCTTTTTTTTAAGAGAAACCTTTATTCCTCCGCTGATGTTTATCTTGTTCCCAGGAAAGAAATTAATAAAATTTTTCTTAACCTTGAGCGATATCATGGCTTCCTGAAAAAAAACAGGTTTAATTATCTTTATGTCCCCAGTTACTGGAGTCATCGGTTCGGGAAAAAACCGGGTTTTCTGAAACCGGCGTTTCAGGTAAAAGAGGCTAAAATTTATCAAGTCCTTTGACTGTGTGGTATAATTACCATGATTCCATGCAAAACATGAATAAGATTTATCTTTGAACGCCAATCTATCAGTCAGGATTCCCCTCCTGATTATCCTCTTGCTGTTGTCGGCC
>JBHHXV010000216.1:0-4129 GCA_046757225.1 bacterium | reverse complement strand
GCCTCACGTCACCCCCTAATGATGAAAACAGGTTGTCACACCCACGAAAAGCGGGTTTCCACATTTTGTGTTTTCACGGTAAAAATCTGCTATAACCGTTTTCGGCGACAACTTTGATCAATTCAGTATGATTTACCACAAAATCCCAATGGAGCCAGGCCTCGTAGCCCTGGCCTGATTCTTTTTCCCTGATGTTCATTTTTCTTCGTCCACCAGCCGGTAATAGAGCGCTTCTATCCGGTCCAACCTGGCGGCCAGCGAAAATTTTCTTTCAATCAGTTCCCTTCCCCGTTCCCCCAGCCGCTTCCGGAGACCGGGGTCGGTAATCAGCTTTTCCAGAGCTTTCTCCAGGGCAGGTACATCTTTAAAGGGAACCAGCAGACCGTTTACCCCCTGCTCCACGATTTCGGCGTTCCCTCCCACCCGGGCACTGATAACCGGTTTTTTCATGGCCAGGGATTCCCGCAGGCTGCCGGTCAGCCCCTCCACCTCATAGGAGCTGATCACGCTGAAGTCCAGGGCCGCCAGAATCCGGGGGATATCCTCCCGGTAACCGGTAAAGATTATCCGTTTGCCCAAGGCTTCCCTTTTGAGGGCGGCGGCCAGTTCATTCCGATCTTCTCCCACGATTAATACGGTGACATCGGCATATTTGTTTAACAGGGGATAGACCGCTTCCAGGAAATAGCGGTGCCCCTTGAAAGGGCGGATGTTAGCGATCATTCCGATAACCGTATGATTATCGGGAATATCGAATTCCTGACGAACCCCGGTTCCCGGAATTCTCCAGTCAAAACGTTCCAGGTCGGTACCCCCGTAAATGGTCACTACTTTTTCGGGGGGCAGTTTCTGGCCGGTTATTAAAAACCGGCGAATCTCTTCTGCCACCGCCACGACTATACCTACTTTCTTCCAGCAGTATCTGATCCGGTTAAGGGGTTTGAGGGGGCGGCTTACCCCCCGGTTCACTACCAGGACCGGAACTCCCGCCATAAGAAAGGGGAAATAGGCCAGGAGGTGGGACAGGTCGTTCTGAACGTGAACCACCTCAGTATTTTCCGCCCGCATCAAGCGATACAACCGGAACATAGAGGAAAAATCAAAACTGTGCTTCAAAGGAAGCGTTTTCAGGGTTACTCCGGCTTGCCGGGTCAGCCGCCGGCAATGAAGGCCGGGTCTGGTAACCAGGGTTACCCTGTGTCCCCGGCCGGTTAAGCCTTGAGCCAGTTGCAGAAACTGGGCGGCTCCCCCGCTTATCAGTCTTTCCTTGGGGGTTATATACAAGATACTTAACTCCCGGCCTTTCCTCCCCGCGGAAAGAGAAATATCGGCAGTCTTTTTCACAAATCACCCTCACCCCGGCCTCCCACCTTCAAGAGGGAAGGAATATCCTTTATCTTCTGGGAAACGTAGCAGTTCCGGCACAAGGTGAATTGCTGCCGGCCTCCCGGTCGTGTGCGGGTTTTTATTATATAATCCCGCGTATCCGACCACCAGATCTCCTCTATGCCCCGGTCAAACGCATTGCCCAGATCAAAGGCGCACCGGTCATCCATACAGCAGAAACTCACCTCCCCGTCATAACGGACCCTCAATCTTTTACACTCCCGAAGACAAGGCTCTCTCAACGCCTGAGGATCCTTTTCCATCAGCCTATAGACTTCTGATTGGTGCCATATCTGGAGCTTGCCCCGCATCGGTTTGCTGGAGATAACCTCTGTTTTTTTAAACCTTTTTTTCCAGAAAGCCATTTCTTCCTGTAGCTGTTTATCAGTCCGGCAATCGTATAATCCGATAACCAATCTGTTCCCCGGGCCGTCTAATTCGGAACACAGCCCGGGGTTCTTTCTGAGGAAATCTCCATTGCTGCTGGCGTGCAGTTTCATCCCTTTTTCCCGGGCGTATCTCCAGGCCTGGAAAAACCGGGGATCCAGGAAGGGTTCGGAAAGCCCGTGAAAACCGATGCCTCCCTTAAAGCCCAGCCTGCTTGCCTGGTCGATAATATCCAAGACCCTTTCCATGGGCATTTTTCTTTTTACTTTTATTCCGTTACTGTCCTTACGGATTCCCGACCGGTCATGGAATCTCGAACACCACGGGCAATCCCGGTTGCAGGAGGAATGCAGCTCTATCCGAATTTCCGTCCACAGAGGGATTCGGTAAGACCTTATCAGTTTGCGAAACATTGGTTTACCATTCTTTACCGGTCAGGCGGTATTTAAGACCGGATAACAGCCTGAATAAGAAAGCCTCGGCCGGATACTTCAGCCGGCCCCGGCGAAACAGGCAATCGCCGGATAAGACCAGCGGCCGGATAGTAAAATTAAGGAAAGCCCCTCGGAAACCCGACTCATGAAACAGTTTATACAGCGAGATACTGTCCTGAACCGCTTCTTCCAGTTCGGCGGCCTTTTTTAAATAAAGGCCGCTGAAAACCTCCAGTTTTTCCGGGGGTGTCTTCCGGTGATATTGAGCCCAGCCTGCCGTGGAATCCGGTTCCCGCCATCCTTTTTTTTTGAGTGTTTCGGTCAATTCGACGCCGGGGTAGGGGGTATAGTGTTTCAGCTTGATCAGCAGGAAAGGGTGCCGGCGGATTATTTTCATGATAACCCGGACGGTTTCCCGCAGATCCCGGTACTCTTCGATCGGGGTATAGAGGATAAAGGCGCAGCGTAACACATTGATTCCTTCCTTGCGGCAGATCGCAACCGCCCTTATAATATCCTGAGAAGATATCTCCTTGTTAAGCCCCTTTAAAACCCTTTCCGAACCGCTCTCAGCCCCCAGAAAAAAACCGATCGCCTTTAAGTTTTTAAAAGAACGAATCCTTTCCCTGGTTATATCCGAGACCCGCAACTCGGCGAACCAGGGCAGATCGACCGCTCTGATAATTTCCTGGGCCCTCTTTCGGTTACCGAATAAATAATCGTCATCGAATTGAATCGCGTCAATGCGATATATTTTTTTTAGAGAAGAAATATCATCAATGGTTTTCTTCGTATTGAAGCCTTTCCAGGTTCTGTCATTGAAAACGGTGTTGTAGCAGAAAGCGCAGTTGTACGGGCAGCCCCGGCTGGTCATGTAACGCAGTACCCGCTGATAGCCGAAGCGGGGAAGGAGATAACGTTCGACCTCGATCAAGTCCCAGGCATAAGCATACGGTTCCAGGTTCGTGAGCGTCTCCCTGGGATTGAAGCGCGGTTTACCGTTCTCCTTGAAACCGAGGCCGGGAATTGTTTCGGGGGGTTCCTTTTTTTTATCTCTCAGATAATCCGCCAGTTTTATAAGAGAAACCTCCCCTTCTCCCATGATAAGGTAATCCACGCAGTCCTCTTTCAAGGTAACCTCCGGGCACAGGGTAGGGTGAACCCCTCCCCAGACAACCGCTATTTCGCTGCCGTATTGTTCCTTTATCGCCCGGCTTAATAAAAGGGCGGAAACCAATAAATCGCTGGTTAACACGGAAAAACCGACCAGCAGGCCACCGGAGACTTCCGCTACAATTTTATCAATGTCAATCTCACTTCGTTTCAGGTGGTTTATCTGCGGCCGGTACCCCTGTTTTCTTAATTGACCGGCCAACAGCAGCAGGGCAAAGGGAGGAACCAGATGCGACTCATCTTCGGTTAAGGAAAACAGCGGTACTCTTTGAGGCATGGTATTACTGTAACCATTTTCTGGCAGGTTTTAACAGAGGCGTGGTAACAGGATACACCACCCTTTCCCAAAAACTTTTGGCCGGCTTGATAATTATTTCAGGGTTTCCCGAGGCGTACCGTAAACCGTGATAGGGACAGCGGCAGATTTCCAGGTTACAGGTCTCGTCATAACTCAGGAACTTTACCCTCCCCTCGTAAATATTTCCCAGGCACTTATTATCCCCGGGACATTTTTTGATGGTTCCGTCAAAATCTATTCTGATGAATTTCCGGCCGGCTGAGCAGGGCAAGCCCCTGAACGACAGATCTCCGTCAACCAGCCGCTGGTTTTCCCGGATAAACGTTTCATCCGCTGATTCGTTCTTTAAATAAGACAGTATTTTTTCTTTCTCTCCCGGCGTATATGATTGAGGATAATACCGGCCCTTATATTCTCCTCGAAAAACCACCGGAATGATTGTAATTCCTCT
>JBHHXV010000215.1:0-4132 GCA_046757225.1 bacterium | reverse complement strand
ATTCATTTTCTGGGGTCTGGCAAATGTCAGCCAAGTTTATGAATAGACCGGGTGAGAAAAGAGAATGAAGCCTAAAGCAAAAAAACCGGTGTTTTTTTTACTGGCGCTTTTCGTCATATTTGCGACTGTGGCGGAGAAAGCCAGGGCATCGGAGTTTTCCTATGAAGGCAAAGAAAAAGATACCGGCGCCATTTTATCTCTTTTCGGTGTTTTAGGGGAGTCGGTTACCAAAACGAAGCCGAAAAAAAAGAGAGATAAAACCGGCCAGGAAACGGTTTTCCCTGACTATCTCGTGCCGACCGAGCTTAAAAACGGCGTTTCCTCCAAAACCATTGAAGCGGAAACTCAAAAGACGGAAAGCATCAAAAATTTCTCCAAGAAACAATCATTGTTTTGGAAATATTCCGATGACAGACAGATTTATGAACCGAATTATAAAGTAATCATCAGCTTCTTGTTGGCGTTCGCTTATCTCTTGTGCTCTTTTTTGGTTCATCGTCATCACCATCACCAGAAAAAACGGATATAACCGGTTCTTGAGAAAAGCAGTAAAAGACAAACGAATTGTTTTTGTAGGCGCCGGGAATATGGGGGAGGCGCTTATCAGCGGGCTTCTTGAAAGCGGAATGGACAGGGCTTTGCTCACTGCCGTCGAACCGGATGCCGGCCGCCTGGATCATATAAAAACAACATATCGGATTTCCGGGAAACTTTCTTTAAGGGAGCTGTCCTTCCAGACTGATATTTATCTTCTGGCCGTAAAACCTCAGATTATCCCCGCAGTGCTTTCTCAGGTAAAGGAAGCCGCTCAGGGGGATACCCCCCTGATTATTTCCATTGCCGCCGGAATCAGCCTGAAGACCTTGAAAACCGGCCTGAACAGTAAACGGATCATTCGGGCGATGCCTAATACCCCCGCCCTGGTAAGGGCCGGGATTACCGCCGTCTGCCGGGACGGCAGCTCGGAAGAGGATCTGGCTCTGGCGGAAGCCCTGTTCGAGTCAGTCGGTCAAGTGCTGTTGATAGAAGAGCGGTTGATTGACGCGGTCACCGGTTTGAGCGGCAGCGGTCCGGCTTATGTGATGCTGATGCTGGAGGGATTGACCGCCGGGGGGGTGCTGGAGGGATTGTCCCAGGAAGCCGCTTATTCTTTGGCTCTGAATACGGTTCTGGGAGCCGCCCGCCTGGCCAGGGAACGGGGAAAACATCCGGCGGTGTTAAAGGACCAGGTGACCTCACCCGGGGGAACCACTATCGCCGGCATCATGGCCCTGGAAAAAGGGGGGTTTCGCAAGACGGTCATGGAAGCGGTTTCAGCTGCCGCCAAAAGATCGAAAGAGCTTTCCTTTGACAAAAAGTTGAATTAGGTCGCCTTTCGGTGACAACTATTATCGGGACACAGATTAAAAAAATCTTGTAAATCCGCGTTTATCTGCGTCCTCTTTTCAAATTCCTACTTTAACCCGAATAATAGGGGTCTGGCAAATGTCAGCCAAGTTTATGAATAGACCGGGTTAAGTTGCAATCCCGAAATATCCATTGGGCCTCCAGATCACAGATGACCAGGGACGCCCAATGATTTTGAAAGAAAATCTGGTTTACCCGGTAAAGCCTATGCTCAAAATCGAGCAACATGCTTGATTTATCGGGGATTCCAACCACCCTGCACCCACTCAGCCCCGCCAGACCGATTCCCTCCGCTTTTAAGACCGCTTCCTTGGCGGTCCAGACCCGGAAAAAGAAATCATTCTCCGACCCCTGCTTGCCCGCCAGAGCTTGTTCGGCTTTGGAAATCACCTTTTTCCAGACCGCTTCAGACCGGGGCTTGATCTCTTCAATATCGATACCGATAGCTTGTCTGCCGATAACCGCTGCCGCCAGTTTCGGCTTGTGAGAGATTGACCAGTAGTTCCCGTCAAAGGGAATCGGAGCCCCTTTCCGGTTTTTTTGCAGGATATCCGGGAGTTTGACCCGGCTGTGCCGGGCGGATATTTTGAGGGCTTCCCGGGCGGACTTCCGTTGGTGAGCCACTCTTTCCCCGCCTGAGGCGTCAGCAGGAGCAGAAACGGGCAGAATAACCGGAAATAAAGGCGCCGTTTTTATCACAGGGAGGTAACTTTTTTAACCGCTTCTTTATCAAAATAATTGACTGACATGCCGGCGTCCAACACCATTCCCTGAGCATTGATACCGGCCGAGGCTTCACTCAGCAGGAACACGGCCGCATTGGCCACTTCCCGGGTAGCCAGCGCTTTTTTCCTGAGGGTCATCCGTTCGGCATACAGATAATAATCAACATAGCCGGGGATGCCGGCCGAGGCCGAGGTTTTCAGCAGCCCGGCGCAGCAGGCGTTGAACCGGATTTCCGAAAACGTGGAAAAAGACTTGGCCAGGAAACAGACGGTCGAATCGAGAGCGGCCTTGACCGGCGCCATGTAACCGTAAGGCTCGGCCGTCATCCTGGTCGTGGAAATGGAGATGGTGACCACCGACCCCTGTTTATCCAGCAGCTCCTTGAAGGCATTGGCGATATTTATCAATGAATAGCAGGAAATATCCACTGCCTGCAGAAAATCCTTTCTCGGGGTTTCATGAAAAGGCTTTAACCCTTCGCTGTAATTGGCGAAGGCAATCGAGTGGACAATACCATAAATCCGAGGATACCTTTCCGCAATCTCTTTAACCAATCTGTCTATTTCAGGTTGGTTTTCCACATCGCAGACAAAAACGTCCGACCCGGACAGCAGTTGAGCGGTGCTTTCCTTCCGGCCTTGAGACCGCACCACATAAACCGGAACCGCCCCCTCCTCCCGCAAGGTTTTACCGATATGGTAAGCCACGCTCCGTTTATTGGCCACCCCAAAGACCACTACCACCTTTTTTTCCAGTCCCAGAAAACTCATCTGTTTTCCACCAGGGTAGCGGCAAACTTCACCCGCACTGATACCAGGCCCTTTACCCTGGCTGTCCCTTTCATAAAATAAGCGCTTCCCAGTTTCTCGGTGATCTCCGCTTCCATCTCCAGCAGATCCCCGGGCAGCACCATCTTCTTGAACTTGGCCTCTCTTATCCGGGTAAGCACCGGAAATCCGCCCGGTTTCTTACCGGGCGCTTCGGACTCTATCTTTTTTGCTACCAGCAAAGCCCCGGATTGAAAGACCGCCTCGCAGACCAGCACCCCGGGCATTACCGGGTTTCCCGGATAATGCCCGGCAAAAAACGATTCATCCGGGCTGATCAGTTTTTCGGTGGTGATTTTGTCCTCTGCAAGTTCGACAATCCGGTCAACCAACAGAAAAGGGGGGCGGTGGGGAATGGTCTGTAGGATTTCATCGGTCATTATAACCCGCCGGTTACTTCCAGGACCGTCCCGGTTACATAGGCCGCTTCCCGGGAAGCCAGAAACAGGGCGCCGGCCGCCACCTCCCCGGGAGTGCCGAATCTTTTCACGGGGATGCTGTCCAGGTAACTTTTTTTCAATTTCTCCGGGAGGTCGTCAATAAAACCGGTGTTAATGAACCCCGGAGAGATGCAGTTGGCCGTAATCCCCCGTCTGGCCACCTCTTTGGACAAAGACCTGGTAAACCCGACCAGGCCGGCTTTGGCAGCCGCGTAATTGGTCTGCCCGGCAAACCCCGTTTTCCCCGAAGGGGAGGTGATATTGATAATCCGGCCATAACGGTTTCCGAGCATTGACAGCACAGCGAATTTGGACATGTTGAACACCCCGGTGAGGTTTACTTCCAGTACCCGGTTCCAATCTTTGGGTTTCATCATCCCCAGCACCGCGTCCCGCCTGATCCCGGAGTTGTTGACCAAGACCTCCAGACTGGAGTACCGGTCATTAATGTCTTTAAAAAAATCCTCCACCTGAGAAAAATCAGAGACATCGAATTTCCGCAGATCGATTCGGGAGGCGTCTTGCTGATTGGCCTCTTGAAACTCCCGGGCGGACCGCTCATCGGAACAGTAAGAAACAATCACCCGCGCTCCGCCCTCAAGAAAAGCCTCGGCGATCCCCCGGCCTATTCCCCTGGTTCCCCCGGTGACGATTACGGTCTGTTCTGTAAAATTATCCAGGTTTATTATAGTCAAGAATTTTTTCTATTCATTTTAGTATTAGTAGAGACTG
>JBHHXV010000214.1:0-4153 GCA_046757225.1 bacterium | reverse complement strand
CTATTTTCAACAACATATCATCTGCTTTGCTATGATTCCCGAATTATTCGGGATAAATCAGATCCAAAGGCGGCGAACCCCGATCTCCACCAGGAAAAGCAGCAAAGCGGCGATGCAGAGGTGCTGCCAGGCGCTTTTGAGCTTTCCCTCCTCTTTTTCGTAAGAGACCAGCTTTTTGGTGGTGGCGGGATTAAAGGTTCCCCCGCTGATCTTGGCAATCTTTTTCAGGAGAGAAAGGTTGGGCCGGATTTTGCTGTATTCGAGCAGATAGGGGGAAACCACCAGCCCCTGAGACTGGATAAGGGTTTCTTTTCCTTCTCTTTTTTCGCTTAAACGCACGAGGAATTTACCGTAGTTTTTTACGTGGATGGGAGCCTTGAACTCCCGGTTATCGCCCCGTTTTAACTCTACCTGCTGATGGCGCATTTTCGGGTCGTCCAGAGAAGCGATTAACCTTCCTTTCGGGCTTTGGTCTCCTCTGATGGCAGCGAAGAGCAGCGCTCCTTCCGGGGTTCTTCTTATTTCCATTCGATACTTGGGCAGCGGTTTCCGGCGGATAATAAGACGGAGTACCTGTGACCAGAATTTGCTGAAATTCTTCCATTTGATCCACCGGCTGGACCAGCGGGGATTGATATCCGAGGTGTAAGCAGCCACTTTTCCCAGGCCGTACCGCCAATATGCCAGAATAGGGTCGTCAAACCCGCGGGTTCTGGAGACCAGGGGAATATCAGCCCCTTTCTTGGCTTCAGTTACCATGTACCCTTTTAACGGCGGAAAGCTCTCCTTGGTTATGCCGGTCATAATCTTACTGTTTCCCGTCATTTTCGGAACAAAGGGACGCTCCACGAACGGGGCCTTGGTAATGGCGTTTTTCAGATCGACCGAAAAGACATTGGGCAGGCTGTCCGCTGAAGCGGGATGATGAAACATTCCCTTGCCGAATTTGGAAAGGTGTGAGAGCAGGCTGACATCCGCTTCATAGCCGATGGCTATCCCTGACAGGGTCATTTTTGCTGCTGTTATGCGCTGGACCAGCCCGTCGAAATCTCCGCCGTAACTCTTGCCGTCGGTGAGGAGAATAATATGTTTGACCTGAATCGGCAGGTTTTCAAACTTCTGGCTGGGCTTAATGAGCATCTTATAGGCGTTCTTTAAAGCGGGATAGATATTGGTGCCTCTTTTGGTGACTTTCACAGACATAATTCCCTGGATTATTTTATTGCGTCTCTTGTATACCAGTTCAAGGGGAACCGCATACTGCGTCTGGGAATCAAAGGCTATCACCCCGATCATGTCATTATCCTTGAGCTGGCTGACCACCCTGACCGCCGCTTTCTTGGCCATCTCCAGCTTATGCCCCTGCATGCTGCGGGAACGGTCCAGCAGAATTACCAGCAGCACCTGCTTGAATTTATAGGAAACCCCCTCCTCGCAGGTTACCGGTAAAATCTCCTCAATCACCGAATTCGTGTATCCCCCGCTGCCGAAGCTGTCCTCCCCGCCGATCATGGCAAAGCCGCCCCCGAAATTCTCAACATAATTCCGGACCATCTTCTGCCGTTTCAAGCCCATTTTATCGGCCGGAACATTATTTAACACCAGGGCGTCATACTCTTCCAGTTTCGCCGGGGTTTCCGGGAATTTGCCCGGTGGACGAACCACCACGTTAATATCCTTTAAATTCAGCACCTTTTTAAGATACCGGGAGCGGTCCCTTCTTCCCTCCATGACCAGGATTTTGGTCGTTCCTTCCACCTTGACGATACATTGCCCCCTGTTGTTTTTTTTATTTATGTCTTGGGGAACCTCCACCTCTATTTCATATTGGTATATTCCGGTTTCCTTAATAATCTGCGAGCGTTTAAAAACGTTAAGACCCGGTTTGACAGATACGGACGCCTTCCGGATTTCCTTTCCATCCCGCCGGTAATAAACGGTCCCGTTAACCCTTTGACCGCTGTTGTTCAAAATATTGAACTTCAGGTCAAACGCTTCGCCGTCTTTTACTTTTTCGGGAGCGGAAACGGTTTCCACCAGGATATCACTGGCGGTATTTTCCGGCATTATCACCGGCGTGATACTGACCCCCGCTTCCAGGGCGGCCTGGGCGGCCTCTTCGGCCCGGTCGATATTTTCATTCCCGTCGCTGAACAGGATGATTCGGGAAATCCGGGAAGGGGAGGCCAGGGAAAGACCGGTTTTCAACCCCCGGTAGATGCTGGTGAAACTGCTGATCAGTTTAGACGGTTCGCCCTTTTTCCGCTCGGCTTCCTTGGGGGGCAGCCGGGAAAACTCGACCTTGGTGTCCCCTCCGAAGGAAACCAGGGAAACCTCGTCGCTGGCTTTCAGATGGCCGTAGATTCGGGAAATAAAATCATTAATCCAGGAGGCTCCTTTGGCGGGAATGCTGTCGGATCGGTCAACGACAAAGATAAGGGAAAGGTTTTTAAATTGATTCAAAGGCACCCGCAATCCAGACAAGGCCAGAACCAGCAGAATAATGATCAGGCTTCTGATAATGTTCAGGGTTATAAACTGAGGCCGGGGAAGGTAACGGTATTTAAAGGCGGCGACTGTCCAGAAAACCGGTAATGACAGCAGGCCCCATAAATAGAGAGGAAAAGATATATCGTATGACATAAATTGAATATAAAAATTATAAGGAAAAACCTTTTTTCCAATCCAGATCGTCTTATCAATCCTGGTGTTATTAATTGACGATACGACCTAACAATGCTAGTATGATTTCTCTTTCAGTTCAAGTAAATAATTGTTATTTTCTTATGATTATCAAGATAATTCAGCAGTTTGAAGGGGGGCTTTTATGAAGGTTCTGGTAATCGGCGGGGGGGGCAGGGAACACGCCCTGGTATGGAAACTGGCGGTCAGCCCGCGCATATCCAAGCTGTATGCCGCTCCGGGAAGTTTTGCCATGGTCGGCCTGGCCGAGGCGGTGGATATCGCTCCCGATGAAATTTCCCGGCTGGTTTCCTTTGCCTGGGATAAAAAGATCGACCTGACGGTGGTGGGGCCGGAACTGCCGCTTACCCTGGGTATTGTCGACCGGTTCCAGGAAGCGGGATTAAGGATAGTGGGCGCCAGCCGCCGGGCGGCGGAAATCGAAGGCAGCAAGGTGTTCATGAAAGAGCTGCTGGCCAGATATAAAATCCCCACCGCTCCTTTCCAGGTTTTCACTGACCCTGACGAAGCGGTTCGATACGTGAGAAGTCAGAGCCGCCCCCTGGTGGTAAAAGCGGACGGTCTGGCGGCCGGCAAGGGGGTGGTGGTCTGTCATGACACTGAAACGGCGGTGTCCGCTCTGGAGAGCATCATGAAAAAAAGGGTGTTCGGGTCTTCCGGCGACCGGGTACTGATAGAGGACTGCCTGGTAGGTGAGGAAGCCTCTTTTCTGGCGCTTACGGATGGAGAGACAGTGGCTCCCCTGGCCACTTCCCAGGATCATAAAGCGGTGTTCGATAATGATAAAGGCCCCAATACCGGGGGAATGGGGGCTTATTCTCCCGCTCCGGTAGTGGATGAGCGGCTGCATAAGACCATTATGGAAGAGATCATGATTCCCACGGTAAAAGCGATGAAAGCGGAAGACCGCCAGTACCGGGGGGTTCTTTACGCCGGAATCATGGTCACGCAAGGCCGGCCGTTCGTGCTGGAATTCAACGCCCGCTTCGGGGACCCGGAAGCCCAGGCGATCATCCCCCGGCTGGAGTCGGACCTGCTGGAATTGCTGGAAGCTACTGCCGACCGGCGGCTGGCTGAGGTCAAGCCGGTCTGGAAGCCCTGCCCGGCGGTCTGTGTGGTGACCGCTTCTCCCGGATACCCGGGCGACTATCTTAAAGGAAAGGTAATCAACGGGCTGGATGACGTGGCCAAGCTGGAAAACACGGTGGTGTTTCACGCCGGCACCAGGGGAGCAGGGAATCATGTGCTGACCGACGGTGGCCGGGTGCTGGGCGTAACCGCTCTGGGAAAAGACATTCCCCAGGCGATCGACCGGGCTTATCAGGCGGTCGGCCACCTGAAATTCGAGGGGATGCATTACCGCCGGGACATCGGGCAAAAAGCCCTTAAATACCTCTAGCAGGCTGTTGAAAAACTCTTAACATTTTCGAGGACAAAATCATCCACGTAT
>JBHHXV010000213.1:0-4190 GCA_046757225.1 bacterium | reverse complement strand
GGTAACCCCGCTTATCTTTGTACCCCAGGTCACCGGTATACAGCCAGCCATCCCTGACGGTCCGGGCGGTTATTTCCGGCTGGTTGTAATAGCCGAGCATCACATTGTCCCCTTTAACCAGCAGTTCCCCCACCTCGCCTCGGGGCAGTTCAAGACCGTCTTCCCCTACGATCTTGACCGAAACCCCCGGAAGCGGCAAACCGATCGACCCGCAGGGCCGGGAACCGACAGGGGGATTGATGGAAACCGCCGGAGAGGCTTCTGATAATCCATACCCTTCCAGCAAAGGCCGGCGGTATACTTTCTCAAAAACGGTTAAGACCTCTTTAGGCAGGGGGGCCCCTCCGCTGAGGTAAACCTTGACCGGGTTCAGCCAGCGCTGCCACCAGGCAAGTTTTCTGGTAGACATCAGCGAGTAAATAGTGGGAATGCCCACGAAAACAGTAACCCGGTGCTTAATGATCCCCTCCCTGATTTTTTCCCGGGCCAGACCGGGAATCAAAACTATTTTTGCCCTCAGATAACAGGGAACCAAGAAACAGACAGTGAGACTGAAGGAATGAAAGAGGGGCAGAAACAGTAAAAAACGGTCTCTGGCAGAGAGGTTGCAGGCTTGCAGACTGGATCGGATATTGGCCAGCAGGTTCCGGTGACTTAACATCACCCCTTTCGGCCGTCCGGTAGTGCCTGAGGTATAAATAAAGACCGCCGGCGATTCCGGAACGATTTCGGGAAAAGAGATTGAATCCGGTTTTTTGCCGGCCAGCTCTCCTATGTCTAACTTCAGACAGTCATCATTCACCATAGACCCGAAGCGGTCTTCAGTAATAACCGCTTTGGGAGCGCAATCATGTAAAATGCCCTCGATTTCGGCGGGAGAAAGGAGCTGGTTCAAGGGGACCGCAATCGCCCCCAGCAAGAATACCGCAAAATAACACCCCAGATATTCCGGCCGGTTGGAAAGCAGGATTCCCACTTTCTCTCCGGTTTTGATACCATGTTTTTGAAGTTGCCCGGCCAGAGTCAAAGACAGGTCTTTCAGACGCCGGTAAGTAATTTCCCGGTTTTCAAAGGTAACCGCTGTTTTGTCGGGGGAGGCTGAAACCGCTTGAAGAAGTATCTCTCCGAGAGAGGATATTTTATCCCTCATAATCTTTTATTACATGGATATCCAGGTATTTTTCCATTATTTCATCATAGGCTTTGATAAAATTTCCGGCAATATCAGGATCGAACTGGCTGCCGGAACACTCTTGGATTTCTTTGAAAGCCGCTTCCGGTTTAATTTTGCTCCGGTAAATCCTGACACAGGTCATGGCGTCGAAACTGTCCGCCACCGATAAAATCCTCGATCCACAGGGGATTTCATTTTGCGCCAGTCCGAAAGGATATCCGGCTCCGTCATACCTTTCATGGTGATGTTTAATAATATTGGAGACATCCGCAAGCCTGTCGATCGGTTTGAGTATCCGTTCCCCTATTTCGGGATGCAGCTTTATCGCATTGAATTCCTTGAAGCTGAGTTCAGACGGCTTCTGGAGGATCTGATCCTGAACCCCTATTTTGCCGATGTCATGCAGCAGGCTGGCTATTTTCAACCGCTGGCAGGAAAGTTCGTCCAATCCGCAATGCCTGGCCAGAATCTCCGCGTAACAGGCTACTTTACGGGAATGATTGTTGGTGTAGGGGTCCTTAGCGTCGACAGTGGCGGCCAGCGACTTGATGGTACTTAAAAATATTTTCTGGGTATCGTAAAACAGCCGGGCATTTTCGATCGCCACCACCGTGGTGTTCAAAATAGTCTGGCAGAGAGAGATCTTTTGCAGAGTGAAATTCTCTCTTTCCAGACTCCGGTATTCACCCAGATAAACCAGGCCGATGATTTCTCCCTTCAATATCAAGGGAAGCATCAATCCGCTCTTGATTTCCTTCCCTCCCAGCAACATAGCTTCCACATGAGGGGGTTTTCTGTTTATGATATCCTGCTTGGTTATCACCAGGGGCAGTTTTTCATTAACCAGCTGCCTGACAAAGGTAAGAGAGAACAGATCCACTTCAAAATCATCCATATGCATCCATCCTGATTGAGAATACTTGATAAAGGAAGTATGGATGTGGAGCGATTGTAAGTTGTTTTCCAGGAAAGCGATTCGGCAGAATGAGGCATTAACGTTTAAAGCAAGCTTCCGCACCAGCAGATGTAATATTTCCTTAATATCCAGACTGGATGAAACAGTCTGGCTCATGTCCAGCAGAAGGGAAAGATGACGGTTGTTTTCGCTTATTTGAATATTTTTGTCTAATAATTCCCGCGTCCGGCAATTGACCTTTTCTTCCAGGGTCTGGTTGATCTCTTTTATATGATTTAGATGTTGTTTCCGCTCTTTTTTTAATATCCAGGCGGATAATTGATTTATAGTGGTTTGTAAGATTTCCTGGGCGCTGAACGGTTTGTTTATATAGCTTAACTGATCGAAACAGAGCGGCAGGGAAGAAAACTCCTCAAGCGGGTCTTCAGTATAGCCGGTAACTACGACGCATTGGAAAAAGGAATCGATCTTGATAATCTCCCTGATCGTCTCCAAGCCGCTTATGCCGGGCATACGGACGTCAAAAAGGCCCACCGCGATCCGGTTGCCGGACTCTACTTCTTTCTGGGCTATCCCGATCGCATCGTGACCGTTCCTGGCCAGCCTGAGCTCAAAGCTGGAAAAAAAGCTGGACCAATCGATCCCCTCGCTCGTAGAAGCGGAATTCTTGATCTGCTTGATCAGCTCCTGTTCGATCACCCGCTTATATAATTTCAAGATAAGAGGCTCGTCATCCACGCACAGGATAATAGGTTTTGATTGAGATACCGTCAAGATTAATCCATGGTTAATTCATTCAAAAAATCAGAATACAATTTTATTTTCTCCCGCTCCTGTCGGTCAACCGCCCTGAGTATTTTTCTCTTATATAACTCGACAGCGGCCGGCAGTGAAACCCGGGGAAAGGAAAATCCCTTGAGGATTTTCCACTCATTTCCGGCCTTCAAGAGTTTGAAAGTAAGCCGCTCTATCTGTTCATCCCGAACCAGTTTCCAGTCGCTGGCAATCCATTTCTGGGTATATTCCACATGGACAACCGCTTCGGAATTCACTGCCAGGCCGTATATTATCCGATAATCGGTATATATATAGAAAAGATCTTTGCCCGAATGTATGTCTTTATCAGGATAAAGCAGCAACGATTTCACTGTATCCGAGTCTTTTTCCGATACTTCCGAAAGCCGGTAACCCGCTCCGTCCAGCCTGCAGAACCCGGCCACCGCCTCCTGGGGAGAAACCGCCTTACCAGCAGCCGCTGCCGGGGAAACAAATAATATTATAAAGATAATTACTTCTTCTGCCAGTATCCTTTTTCTTTTGCCCTGGGGGGAAGAAAGAAATTGCTTTAATGCTGTTTGAAAAACGGTGAGCAACAATTATTCTATCTGAATTATAATTGTTTTTGAGAAATGTTCAAGGTATTCTCTTCATGTGATAATAATCTGCTGATATTTGATCTGTGCATAAGAACGATCAGCAAAGCAATTATTCCGGCAAAACAGAGCAGGGGAAGGGAAACCGGCTGAGCGAACCAGTATTTCTGGGCAGCGATGATCAAAGGCAGTCCGAGGGCGGCCGACAGCGACCCGGCCGAGACATATCCCGTTAATTTATAAACCAGTAAAAAGATTCCCAGAGCCGTCAAGGTGGCAACCGGCGCCAGATACAGAAACACTCCCAGAGAGGTATTGACCCCCTTTCCTCCCTTGAATTTAAGATAGAAAGGGAACATATGACCCATAACCGAGGCGCAACCTGCGGCAATCAATATATAGATCCTGAGTCCGTCCGGCAGATGGGTTTGAGCAAGCAGTTGTCGGGCGATTAACAGGCTGACCAGCCCCTTCAGGATATCCAGAATCTGAACGGCGATTCCCGGCTTTTTTCCCAGGATGCGGATGGTGTTGGTGGAACCCAGGTTGCCGCTGCCATGCTCCCGCAGATCGATCCCTTTCAGGAGCTTTCCGGCATGGTAACTGAAAGAGATCGAGCCCAGCAGATAACCGAGAGCCGAAGCGAGAAAAAAGCTGGTAAACATTTTTTATCCCGGTCTATTCATAACTTGGCTGACATTTGCCAGACCCCTTATCGGAAAATGAA
>JBHHXV010000212.1:0-4197 GCA_046757225.1 bacterium | reverse complement strand
TGGGAAACCTCATCCCAAAATTGATGAAACCCCTGGCCGTTGTTGAAAAATTCAACCGGCTCGGCTTCCGCTGCGGCGTCTGTTATGAGTTCCCCGCCTTCAATTTACAGACCGGGAAACAGTTAAAACTCCGGGAGCGCCCGTTAATCGTGATGGAAGCTACTTTCATCGATTATTCCAGGTTGGAGCTGGACGACCCCGGGCTGTTGGAAACCGTTCTGGCATATAAAGACCGCTGCCGAATGTTCCAGGGAGACTTTACGCTTCTCTGGCACAACAACCGCCTGGACAGCCCCGCGGCGGTCAGGCTTTATCAAAAGATCATCGCCGCCTGAAAAATTCCGAAGATTGACCAGAAAACCACAATTTGCCATTATAAATATTATCGGCCTGGTTGCCATCCTGGCTATTGGCTGGTTCTTGTTCGTCAAGAGCGGTCATCCGCCCGGCTCAAGCGCTGTTTCCACAGGCCGGCGGCCGCCGGACTTGAAACGGATGATCTTAATCCGGGGCGGGAAATTCATTTTCGGCACCGACCCCCTGGAGGAGGAGAAACTGCCGGCCGCCCTGGGAATGACCGGCAACGGATATCAGAACGAAACCCCCAGACAAACCATCTACCTGGACGATTTCTATATCGATAAATACGAGGTGACCATCGGAGCATACCGGGATTTCATGAAAGCCACCGGCCATGCCCTGCCCAAAGCCTGGGTAGAGCTGGATCTGGAGAAATGGAAAGATTACCCGGCTCAAGGAATTACCTGGCGGGAAGCCGATGATTACGTAAAGTGGCAAGGGAAAAGGCTCCCCACGGAAGCCCAGTGGGAAAAAGCCAGCCGGGGGCCCAACGGATTAAGATATGTTTTCGGGGATAAATTCGACCCTCAAAAAGCCAGGACTGATTTAAAGGAAACCATTCCGGTTGCCCGAACCGATTTCGACCGCAGCTATTACGGGGTGTCCGGCCTGAGCGGCAATCTTTCGGAATGGTGCGCGGACTGGTACGGCCCCCACCCGGGCAGCGATTACCACGACTCACGCTACGGAAAGAAAAACAAGGTGTACAAAGGAGGCTCCTGGGTAAACCGGGGGCATTACAATTTTTCCTTTTTTTACCGTTGCGCCCGCCGGGGGTTCGGCCGGCCGGACAAAGCATACGGAGACGTGGGATTCCGGGGGGTATACGTTCCTCAATGACCATCCGGATGAAGCCCGGCCAGAAAAGCCCTGGTTTCCCGCTCCAACAGCTCGTTTTCGATATTGATAACCACCTTCAGACATTTAAGCGCGATTTTCTCCGCCTCCCGGATTTTTCCCAGAGAATAATAGTAACGGGCGATCTCCAGCCGGGTTTCGCTTTCTCCGGTAAGATCGCCCATGGTTTTGAAGAAGAGCCGGCTCCGGCCGTAATAATAGAGAGCGGCCGGTTGGTTTCCCATCGCCCGGTAAACCCGCCCCAGTTTCCGCAGCAGCAGGCAGCACTGGTAAAAGGTCTTGATGTCGAACCGGATCCGAAAGGCCTGGGCGTAAGCGTTTTGGGCCTTCAGGAACCTGCCCCAGGCGAAATAGGCGTCCCCGGTCAGTTCCCATAAGGAAGCGCCTCCTTTCTGATCCACCATCTCTATTTTAGCGGAAAGGGCGGGGATAAAAGAGGAGAGGGCCTGGCGGTAATCCTTCTGTTTCAGGGATAACCGGCCCAACGATTCCAGGGCCGCTTCCCGGCCTTCCGAATAATCCAGCCGCTGGCTGTCCTCCAAGGCTATGGTGTAATTTTCCCGTGCTTTGGCGAAATCCTTTTTGGCTGCCCACACGGAACCAATCCCGATAAAGGAATCGACCAGAGACTCATCCTCCTTAAACCTCCCGGCCACCTTTCCGGCCAGATAAAAATATTTCAGTCCATTATCAGGGCGGCTTTGCGCCACCAGGGTTTTCCCCAGGTTGTTGGCCGAGCGGCAGAACCCCTGGAGGTAATTGTGTTTTTCCGCTTTTTGAAACGCCTCCTGGAACAGATCCCAGGCGACCCGGTATCTCTGCAGCTCGTAATAGACCTCTCCCAGATTAAGCAGGATATTGATTTCCGCTTTCCGGTTACGCTCCTTTCTGGCCTTGACCAGACGTTTTTCCAGCCGCTCCAGCAGGGCGTTGTAACGATCCCAGGTAGTGAACAGCAAGCCGTAATTATACAGAGCCCGGTCGTTGAACAGCCGCTCCCTGTCCAGTTGACTCAGGGTTAAAGCGGTAATATAGTCGTCGGCTGATTCTTCGAACTCGTTCTTGATAAAGTGCCTGAACCCCCGGTTACGGAGCACCTCCACCTTTTCTTTTTCCGTAAGGTAGCGGCCGCAGGAACAGAAAAAAGCCAGAGCGGCGGCCAGAGCAACGACTTTATTTACCTGGGCAATCATAAAGTAATGTTAGCATAAGCCCGCTTGCCATATACACATCCATTATGGTATATCTGGTCAAATATGAAAAAAACGGTAATAACAGCTCTGGCGGTGACGATCCTGGGGGCCTCTTACAGCTTCGCCCACCGGTTCATCCATGACCGGATGAAATTCAACTGCCGCCAGATCGGCTGCCTGGCCGGGGAGCCGGAAGAGATTTCCCGGAGATGCCGCTGCGGTGAGGTTAATATCTTGAAATTACCCTGCGGCGGCAAACTGGCTTGCGCATCGGAAAAAGCTGACTGCGCCGGTGGGCGTTATTGCAAAGCCTTTCTGCCCGAATGCCTTAAACAGGCGGACTGCAAAGAGATCGACCTGGAGGCCGCTCCGGAATTGTAGCGATTAAGAAAAAGGAAATAATATGAAAACTTTAACCAGTAATCAAGCACAGATAAGATTAGCCAGCTTATTGGAAGAAACGGCCGTTTCTCATGAACCCATCCAGATAACCAGTAAGAATTTCAATGGTATCCTGATTTCCGAGGAGGATTGGAGAGGCATCCAGGAAACCATTTATCTCACATCCATTCCCGGTATGAAAGACGCGATAACAGAAGGATTAAAAACACCAGTTAGCGAATGCGATAAAGAATTAGGCTGGTGAGCTGGACATTAGTTTATTCCAGGCGTATCAATATCCAGCACAGACTGGTGTATCAAGTGCTTACAGAAATCAAGACGGTGAAAGTAATCAGAATGTGGAGCCATTACGAATAAGAGAAAAATGAGCGAAGAAAAACCGGAAAATATCACCCGCCGGACACTGGGCGAAATCCTGGACCAGCATCAGTTATGGCTGAGTTCGGAAGGCCGTGAGGGAAAGCGGGCTGACCTGGTCGGCGCAAAGGGTCTGGCCGGCAGTCAGCTGGCCAGGGCAGACCTGACCCACGTCAGGCTGCCGGAAGAGATAAACTGGCTTGAAGAGCTGAAAAATGTTGACGAGGCTTCCCAACATTCCCGCAAGCTCTTTTTCACCATGCTGCTGGGAGCGGTTTATTCCTTAATAACCATTGCCGGCACCACCGATATCAAACTGCTCACCAATTCGGCCGGCTCCCCCCTGCCGATCATCGGAACCGGCATTCCCCTGGTGGGATTCTACTGGCTGGCTCCGGTTTTTATGCTGAGCATCTTTGTCTATTTTCACCTTTACCTGCAACGCCAGTGGGAAAAAATCACTGAATTTCCGGCGGTTTTCCCGGACGGAATCCCGGTTGACAAAAAGGTCTATCCCTGGCTGTTCAACGGGCTGGTGCGAGACAATTTCCGGCGGTTAAGAAATGACAAGCCCCCGATGTTTATACTGCAAAAAGGGATGTCGATCATGCTGGGCTGGGTCATGGTTCCCGCTGTTCTGATTTTTTTCTGGATGCGATATCTCTCCCGGCATAACTGGAGCGGCACCATCCTTCATATTGCCCTGATTACCGGTTCCTGCTGGCTGGCGATCTATTTCTACAATCTAACCGTTTCCACCCTGCGGGGATTAAAAGAAAAAGACGGGTTATTCATAATGCCGACCGGTTTTTCGCTGGGAACAGGACTGCTCCTGTTCGTTCTCTCTTACGGAGCGATTACCGGAGTCAACCCGGATATTTACAGCGAGGTTACCGCAACATACCAGGAAGCCAATATTATCCAGCAATCGGTTCCTAAACTGTTTTACCGGCCCAAATCCCTGGTAAAACCCCCGTTCGCCGATTTCAGCAAGCTGAATGTTTCGGTTAAGCCCGGCACCTTTATG
>JBHHXV010000211.1:0-4234 GCA_046757225.1 bacterium | reverse complement strand
AGGGATAAAAAAGCTTCCTCACTCCCATTATCTGCTGTGGCAAGACGGGAAAACCGTCATCAAGAAATACTGGTCTCTGGATTTCTCGGAGAAACTGAACTGGTCAGGGGAAAAAATCATAGAGGGCTTGACCGATAATCTGCGCGAGGCGGTAAATATCAGGCTTATCAGCGATGTCCCCTTAGGCGCCTGCCTCAGCGGGGGAATCGATTCGAGCGCGATTGTGGCGGCAATGGCCGGCTTGATGAACCAGCCGGTAAAAACATTTTCCGTAGGCTTCCGGGAAGACAGCTTCAATGAACTCCCCTATGCCCGGATTGTCTCCCGGAAATTTCAGACCGAGCACCACGAGACAACGGTTTCTCCCTCGGCGGCGGACATCCTGCCGAAACTGGTATGGAATTACGAGGAACCGTTTGCCGATTCGTCGGCCCTGCCCACTTATTACCTGTTCGAGATGATCAAACCGCACCTGAAAGTAGTGTTGAGCGGAGATGCCGGAGACGAGAATTTCGCCGGCTATAACCGCTATGTCCGGATGAAGCAGTTCTCTTATTATCAGAATATTCCCTCTTTTATCAGGGACAACCTCATGGATAATTCACTGGAATTACTGTCAAGATTGACCAGGCAATCCATTTTCAGCAAGGTCTTGAGATATTCGAAGGCCTGCAACGAGACTGTAATTAACAACTACCTCGGGGTGATCGGTTATTTCCTGGATTCAGATAAGAAAGAGCTTTATTCGTCTGAGTTTAACGCTCTGGTCAACGCTTATGATTCTTCTTCTTTTATCGGAAATTATTATCAAAATTCCAATGCGGAAAATAAGCTCGAAAAATTGCTGGCTGTCGATTTCGATTCTTATCTTCCCGATGACTTAATGGTAAAGGTGGATATCGCCAGCATGATGCACTCCATTGAATGCAGGGTGCCTATGCTGGACCACAAATTCCTGGAATTTGTCGCTAAAATACCGTTCGATTGTAAACTGAGAAGGTTTAACAAAAAATATATTCTGAAAAAGGCCTTGAGGAACCGGCTTCCCGCTGAAATTCTGGACCGGAAAAAGATGGGTTTCGGGGTACCTATCGTAAGATGGCTCAGGGAGGAACTAAAGGGTTTTACCCACGATCATCTCTTGAGCAAACAAGCCCTTGACCGGGGATATTTCAGAAAAGAGGGTATCCAAAATATGCTGGACGAACACAGCGGGGCGCGCAGAGATCATTCCAGCCGAATCTGGGCGCTGCTGTGGCTGGAGTTGTGGCATGAAGCGTTTATTGACCGGTAAAACCGCCATATTTCATGATTATTTTGACGAAATCGGGGGCGCGGAAATAACGCTGCTGGTTCTGGCCAGGGCCTTAAACGTCCCGATAATAACCACCAGCATAGATAAAAAGACGGTCAGAGAACTGGGTTATGATGATGTTGCCTTCCTCTCTGTCGGTTCTGTGCCCACGATCAGACATGTCCGGCAGATAATGGCCAAATGGAGGTTTTTCCGCTGCGACTTTTCCGGAGAATTCGACTTTTTTATTTTCGGGGGGGGCGGCAGCGTATTTGCCTCGGCCAGGCACCGGCCTAATCTCTGGTACTGTTTCAGCCCCGAACGGGGCCTCTACGATTTAAGAGACAGAACCAGATTCGGCCTGAAAAAACTTGTCAAGGAATTATTGATAATCCTGGATAAGCATTTTGCAAAACAGATCGAAACAATCGTCGCCCCCAGCGGGAACGTCCGGTCAAGAATCAGAAAATACTATAACCGTAACAGTGAAATAATCCACAGCCCGGTTTCCACTGGACAGTTCTATTTCCGTCCCCCCGGGGATTACTGGCTTTGCGTCACCAGAATAGACCCCTACAAAAGGCTGGAACTTCAGTTGGCGGCCTTCAAAAAACTCCCTCAGGAGAAATTATTGATTGTGGGGCCGCAAGGAAACAGCGCTTACTTTACCGCCCTGAAGCAGACCTGTCCCGAGAACGTGTTTTTTTACGGCCCTGTTTATGAAACCGGAAAGCTGACCGAATTATACGCCCGGTGCCGGGGACTGATAGCCACCTCACTGGATGAGGATTTCGGGATGACGCCGGTGGAGGCGATGGCCTCGGGTAAGCCGGTGATCGCCCCCAATGAGGGCGGTTACCGGGAAACGGTGGCGGACGGCCTTACCGGCAGGCTGATAGACCGGATCGATCCCGACCGGCTGGCTCAGGCGATAACAGAAATGGGCAGGTACCCGGAAAAATACCGGGAGGCCTGCTTAAAGCGGGCGGGGAAATTCGACCGGCAGGTTTTCATCGGAAAATTGAAACGATTCTTATAATTTCAGGCATTGAAAAGAGCAATAAGATACATTAATAAACGTTTATTCTGGTTGGTTTTTTCCCGGTTCAGACCGACTTACATGTTTCCTTTCCCCGCTTCCATCTGCCTGGAGGCCAGCACCCGCTGCAATCTCAGATGCCTCAGCTGCTCCACCGGCAAGGGCAGAAAAGGTATGTCTAAAGGATTTCTCAAATTCAGCGACTTTAAGAAGTTTATTGATAAATATTATTTTATTGAAAGGATTTTTCTTTCCAATTACGGCGAGATCTTCCTGAATCCCGAGATATTCGAGATAATAAAGTACGCTGAGAACAGGGGCATCAAAACCAACGCCGACACCAATCTCAATGATTTTGATGAACCGATGGCCGAAAAGCTGGTCAAGGCCGGCATGTCCAGCCTGACCGTTTCCCTGGACGGCGCCTCCCAGGAAAGCTATGCAAAATACAGAAGAGGAGGGAATTTCGACCGGGTGATTTTCCATATCGAGGCGATCAACCGATTCAAGAAAAAATACCAGACTGACAAGCCCGACCTGACCTGGCAGTTCGTGGTCTTCGACCATAACAGGCGGGAAATTGACAAAGCCAGGGAAATGGCGGTAAAACTAAAGATGAGCTTTCGCACCAAATCGAATTGGGATCAGGAATTTTCTCCTGTACAGGATCGCCCGGATTTTACCGGTAATTTCTGTCATCAGCTCTGGCATATGCCGGTAATCAATTATAACGGGAATATGCTGGGATGCTGCACCTTGTTTGAAGAGAAATATCATCTGGGAAATGTATTTAAAGAGGGATTTTTCCAGGTGTATAACGGTCAAAAGATGAGAACCGCCAGAAAGGTGATTTTAAAAAAAATAAAAGGGGCGGATAATATTTATTGTTCGGAATGCAGGGCCAGGAGAAAGTGCCGGTAACCGCCTTAAATTATCTGGTAATAAATCCCTTCTTAGGGTGCAACGCCAACTGTCCCACCTGTGAATACCGGCAAGAGCTTCACCGAAAATCCGGCCGGGGAAAATTACTCTCCCTGGAGGATTGGAAAATGGCGCTCTCCCAGGCCAGCGCTCTGGGAGCGGAACAGCTTATTATCAGCGGGGGGGAGCCCACGCTTTATAAACAGCTTCCCGAACTGGTCAGGTTGGGGCGGGAAAAAGGTTTTTATGTTTGCCTGAAATCAAACGGAGGGGTCATAACTGCCGAGCTGGCCGAAGAACTCATGGAAGCGGGCCTCAACCGGGTGTCTATCTCTCTGTACAGCCATATCCCGGAGATCCACGACCGGATGAAGGCCCGGCAGGGAATATGGCGCCAGGCCTGTAACGCGCTCAACATATTTTCCGACTTGAAAAAGGAGCGGCCCGACTTTTTCCTTACCACCCAGACCTTTATTTCCCGGGAGAATTATCAGAACTTCGATGAATTGATCGGGTTTCATTACCGGCTCGGCTCCGAGCACCTGGGGATCTCCTATCTGGAAGGCGATTATGTAAAAAAAGAACACCTGCTTACCATAGACCAGATACATTATTTCAGGGAGCGGGTGATTCCTGAGGCAATCCGGTTTGGCCAGAAGCTGGAACCGATTATCCGGGAAGATTTTATCAGGAAACTGGAAAATCTTTACCACCCGGAAATAACCTCTTTATACAACTTTTCCCGGGGACTTTACCACAAGAAGGGGGGGTGTGAAAAGCCACAGAGCTTTGCCATTATCCTGGCCAATGGAGACGTTCATCCCTGCAATATGGTAGAATACTCCCATGAACCGGTTATCGGTAATCTGTTTAAAAAAAGCTTTGCCGAGATATACGGCTCCGAAGCCTGGAACCGTTTCCGGGAAAACCCTTTCATCGGTTGCCGGACGGACTATTGTGTCTTTTGCCCGGTGCCTCTG
>JBHHXV010000210.1:0-4241 GCA_046757225.1 bacterium | reverse complement strand
CGGCCGGGGCGTCGGCGGGGAAAAGCTGGCTATAATAGCGGGCCCCTGTTCGGTAGAATCGGCAGAATCGTTTCATACTGTTGCTAGGGCGGTCAGCAATACCGGCGCTAATTTTCTGAGAGGGGGGGCTTTCAAACCCCGTACTTCTCCCTATTCCTTTCAGGGATTGGGAGAGGAAGGCCTCAAAATCATGGCGGCTTCCCGGGAGAAAACCGGTCTGCCGATCGTTACCGAGTTAATGGACCCGCGGGACGCGGAACTGGTTTTCGAATACGCTGATATCGTTCAGATCGGTACCAGGAATATGCAGAATTTCCGGCTGCTGACCGAAGCGGGACGCTACGATAAACCGGTGCTTTTAAAAAGAGGACTGAGCGCCACCATCAAGGAATGGCTGATGTCGGTCGAATATATCATGGCTCAGGGTAATCACCGGGTGATCCTTTGCGAGCGGGGAATCCGCACCTTCGAGACAGAGACCAGGAATACCCTCGACCTGAGCGCTGTTCCGGTTATAAAAAAACTGTCTCATCTGCCGGTCATAGTCGATCCCAGCCATGGTGTAGGGCACTGGGATCTGGTTATCTCCATGGCCAGGGCAGCGGTCGCCGCCGGCGCCGACGGCTTGATGGTCGAGGTTCATCACGACCCGGAAAACGCCTTGTCTGACGGCTCCCAATCGCTGCTCCCCCAGAAGTTCGCCAAAATGATAAGCGAATTAAAGCTGATCGCCCAGGCAGTCGGTCGATCGATTTAGTCATCTTATGAAGGGTCGGGATTGCTTATCAAAGTTTCATCGTTTTTGGGTGAACAAGCTTTGTTCAAAAAGATAGCAGTTATCGGTGTGGGCTTGATCGGGGGGTCGTTTGCCCTGGCCTGCCGTAAAAATTGTCTGGCGGAAACCATAACCGGCTGCGGCCGGAGTGAGGAAAACCTGAAAAAAGGGGTAGAGCTCGGAGTAATCGACGATTATTCCACCGATGTGAGGGAAGCGGTTAAAGGCGCTGATTTAATCTTTCTTTCCACTCCTTTACTGGCAATGGAAGGCCTTCTCAAGAAAATCGCGCCGCTTCTTTCCGGTCATACGGTTCTTACCGATGGAGGCAGCGCCAAGGCTGAACTTGTAAAGCTGGCCAACCGCTTATTCCCTAAGGGGAATTTTGTGGGGGGACATCCGATCGCCGGCACCGAGAAATCGGGAGTGGAAGTGGCTTCGGACTCACTGTTCGAGGGGGCGAAATCCATTTTAACCCCAACTCCCGAAACCAACCCGGGCGCTTTGGAAAAAATAAAGCGGCTGTGGAGCGGAATCGGCTCCCGGGTTTTAATCATGGACCCGGCAACTCACGACAAGCTGCTGGCCATGGTCAGCCACCTTCCCCATGTGGTGGCTTACGCCCTGGTGAATGCGGTCGGGCAATACGAGATCCCTGAGGTCGATGTAATCTCCCTCACCGGCGGCGGTTTCAAGGATTTCACCAGAATCGCCTCTTCCCATCCGGTCATGTGGCGGGACATATGCCTGCAAAATAAAGAAAACCTCCTGGAAGTAATCGAGATTTTTCAGGAGCAGCTGACCGCTCTCAAAAACCACATCCAAACCGGCAACCAAACCGACTTGGAAAGCGATTTCGCCCGCGCTAAGCGACTCCGGGAAAGTCTGATATAATAAAGAAAATTAGTAGTGCCGAATGTTTCTAAACATATACAAAATATATAATTCTAAGCCATCTTTCAAATATTCTGTAATAATTCTTTTTGGAGTATTATTCTCTGTTTCAACAGGATTTGTTTACGGGCTGGGTGATTCGCTGGCTCATTACCTCTACGTGTATAAATTAATGGATCCCAATTTTCTTCCTAGAGATTGGCTGATCAATACTACCACTCCAACACATCTTGTTTTTGCTTATTTTATTTATTTCCTTTCTTTTTTGGGATCATTGCCCTTAATAACCATCGCCTTACATTTTTCGCTCTATGTAGCTTTTGCTGTAGCGATTTACCTTATTAACGATTTGATCTACGAACAACCTTTTATTCCTTTTCTCATATCAATATCAGTTATACAGCTGTTAATCGCTAATTACAGGGTTTTAAGTATCGGTTTCTTAAGATCTGATTTTAATCCCCATGCTATTGCCTGCGTTCTTATTATCCTGGGAATCACTGCTTTGCTGTATGAAAAATATTTAACAACCGGTATCTTCTTGGGAATAGCCGGCCTCATGCACGGCAATTTTTTAGTGCTTATACCGTTTCTCATGCTTCCCCTGCTCCTGAAAAACCTGGATAAATTCACCCTTAAAGATGCTTTAAAAGTAATAATTCCATTTATTCTCATAAGCCTGCCTACAATTTTTTTTATATTTAAAAACTTCATGTTCTCCGATACAGGGAGTACACAAAGCCATACGACAACCTTATTATTCGGCAGCGGCCACCATTATCTTCCCTATAGATGGTGGGGCGGGAATACGGTCTTTTTGCTTTTTTTAGGAATCTTACTGCTCGGTGTTAACGGATATACAATTCGCAAGCCTGAAAAAAGGCCGGTCAAAATATTCAATGACATTATCCTTATAATTGCATGTTTAGTTTTTATAAGTTATTTTTGTACGACCACAGTACTGATAATACCGATTATGCAGCTCCTTCTTCCCAGGCTGGGAGCCTTTGCCTTGGTTCTTTGTCTCATTCTATATGGAGGAGCGATGGCGGATATTATTTTAAAACCGAACCAAACCCTCAAGGATAACCGTAAAGAGGTGTATCTTTTAGTTTTAACAATGCTGGTTATAATGTTGGCGAAACCTTATGCTTTTCGAAAAATGTTTTATATGTTAATCGCTTATCTTGTTCCCGCGGCTTTAAACCTGTTTCTAAACAAAAAGAAGGTTGATGAAAAGAGTAATTGGGTTAAAGCGGCTACTGTAGCTGGAATTCTGTTTATCATGTCCAATAATGCCCTTGCCGGATTTCATAGAACCGTTTATGAGAATAAACCGGCTGGACCTTACAGGGAAATATATACCTGGGCAAGAAAACATACGAAGGAAACTGACCTCTTTATTGTTCCATATTGGCTTGTAGACGGATTACGTTTGCGCGCAAGAAGAAGTATTGTTATTGATCTGTATTGTCCTGTTGACCAGCGGCAGGTACCGGAGTGGTTCAGACGGCTTATGATGATCTGTGGAATAAAAAAAGATGATCCCAAACCTGATTATTATAAAGATCCGATGTTGATTGCCGGCTATCGCTCGATGGATAATGAGCGCGTAAAAAAATTGGTCGAAGAATTCAAAGCCAATTATTTAATCGTAGAAAGATTGGAACATACCGGTAACTTAGATAACCTGGAAAAGGTCTTTACCGGCGAGATGTTCCTTATTTACAAACTATAAACCGGCTGCATTTTCTATCCTTTTTTACTGCCGCTATTTTTCAATTTAGCTTCGTTGTTAATTATCCGACCTGGAAGGAATTTATATGAGAAAGCATAACATGCTGATAATTATTGCTGTTTTTCTATTTTTATCGGCACCGAGAGTGGAAGCCCTCACGAGAAAGAACGGAGCCAAGGGTAAGTCTTTTCCGGAAATAGAATTTTCTTACCAGGGAAAGCTCAAGGCTCTTTCTTCTTATCGAGGGTCGCCGGTGTTTATTCTGGCGGTTGATCCCTCCTCCGGTTCCTTTAAACGCGTAAGAAAAGATTTTGAGAAAGCGATCTCTTTTTTGGAGAAGAAGGGAGTCAAATATATGCTGCTTTTCTTGAAGGATCCCGGGGAGAAAATCCGGGAGCCTTTCGCGGTAGACAGGGAGCATAAAGTCAGTGATCTTTTACGCATCCCCCGAAACAGGCCGTTTTCCTTTTTTGTGTTGAATCCGAAGGGGGTGGTGGTTTTAAGCAGCAGCGATGTCCATGGGCCCATCCTGGATATTTCCAAGATAATGCAGGTCTATTATATGCGGGAAGCTTACAGAAAAGGCGCTTTTACCATCAGTTACGGAGAGCGGCTTCTGGCCCCGGATATAAACGCGCTCGATATAAAGGGAAACCGGTTCAAGTTATTCGATCAACGCGGCAAAGCGGTTTTGCTGATTTTCTTTTCCATAGATTGCCCTTACTGTCGAAAGGAAATGCCTATGCTGGTCGAGTTGTCTAAGAAAGAAGGGTTGGTAACCGTGGGAATATGTTCCTCGGGAAATAAAAAAGAGATCGATACCTTTGTAAAAGA
>JBHHXV010000209.1:0-4266 GCA_046757225.1 bacterium | reverse complement strand
TGCCTGGCACTACGGAAGTGCCAGGCATCTGCGCGCTACCCCGGCCTCCAGCGCCACAGCAGATCGCGGCGTGGGTCGTCAAGAAAAGCGCGCACATCCTTTCGCGCGAACCGCGTTGGCAGTACACTCCAAACCATGGCCGAATGCGAACCGACCCCGGGAGCGCACGCGCAGCCAGCTGCCCATGAGGGCGGCGTTACCATCCGCGACGTCGGCGGCGAGCTGACGGTAGTGGGCGATATTGTCGGTCGCGACAAGATCACCCACGTCTACGAAGCCGATCCGCGCGAGCGCCGCGAACTGCTAATCCTGCTGGAGCGGGTGCACGAGTTCTGGGTGGAGGGTGTGCTTGAGCGGTCACTGCACCGGGAAGCCCCGATCGAACTGTCCATGGCAGTGGACGAGGGTTCCGTCGCGCACGACCACCCGTGGGAGTTCGTCGTTCGCAGGGATCAGGCGGCCGACCGCGTGATCGCACCGGGTGCCAAGATCGTCGGATTGTTCGACGACGCCGACGGCGGCCTGCTCATTCTGGGAGAACCCGGTTCAGGCAAGACCACCCTGTTGAAAACCATACTGGGGACACTCCCGGCGATTTCGGGAAAGGCGGAGGTGGCTGCGGGAGTGGATTTCGGTTATGTCATGCAGCGGCAGTACCTGGACAACATCTTTCCCTTTACCGTCAGAGAGATAGTGATGATGGGAAGATACGGCAAGATCGGCCCGGTCAGGAGGCCGTCTCCCGCGGATAAGATAATTGTGAACGATTCCCTGGATGAGGTAGGGGCGGCTGACTGGAGAGACAAGGAATACCGGACCCTTTCCGGCGGTCAGAAGCAGCGGGTGCTGATCGCCCGGGCTCTGGCCTGTCAGCCCTCGGTGCTGGTCATGGACGAACCCACCAATGACATGGACGTCAAGGGTGAGGAGCAGATCATGCAGATCGTCTGTTCGCTCCGGAAACAGAGAAACCTGTCCATATTACTGGTAAGCCATTTATTGAACGTGGTGTTCAATCATGTCAATTCAATCGCTTTCCTGAACAGGGGCAGGTTTAACTACTTTCCCGAAAAACACCGGTTGACGGCCGATCAGCTCTCGAATATATTCGGAATCAAGGTCGCTCTGAAAGAATGTGACGGAAAGAGTTTCGTTTTTGTAGCATGATACTGGATTTATTTACAGAAACCTTCATGCAGCACGCCTTTCTGGCCGGCATGCTGATTACCGCCCTGTGCGCGTATCTGGGGGTTTTCATTCTTTATAAGAGGATCGTGTTTGTCGGAGTAGCCCTGGCTGAGCTATCCGCCCTGGGGGTGGTTCTGGGGGTCTCTTTCGGCCTGGATCATCACCTTTCTTCCCTGCTGTTTACCATGGGGGGGATCATTTATTTCGGTTTTTTCCAGAAGGAATCCAGGGTTTCCCGGGAAAGCGTTATCGGTCTGATTTATGCCCTGGCCGCCGCCCTGACTGTGCTGGCGCTTTCGCAGAACCCGGGAGTGGAGGCCTCCGGCCTGGATCTGGTGTCCGGAAACCTGCTGTTCGTTTCCACGCACGACATCATGACTCTGGTGGCAGCGGCCATAGTCATAGCGGTTCTTCACTACCTGCTGTTCAAAGAGTTTGTTTTTGTCTCTTTTGACCGGGAGACCGCCGCCACCCTGGGTCTCAACACCCGTCTGTACGAGCTGCTGCTTTATTTTTCCTTTGGGCTGGCCATCTCCGTATCCATGAAAATCGCCGGGGTGGTGTTCGTGTTTTCCTCTTTAATCATTCCGGCCATGATCGGCTTGAGCCTCTCCAGTAAAAACCGGTGGATTTTCACCATAGCGGTTTTATCCGGGCTTTTTTCCTGCTTCTGGGGAATTTTCGTGTCTTTTCAAGGGGATTTACCGACCGGCCCCACGGTGGTAGCTGTTTTAGGAATCCTGTTTCTGGCGGCAAAGATGATAAAATCAGTTTTCCGGTCTTAAATCCCGGTTCAGCAATTCATCGATCAGTTCCCGGGGAGGCTGGTTCCGGTAAAGCATGGCCCAGACCCCTTCCATAATGGGAAGTTCCACTCCCGTTTGTTTTCCCAACAAGACCGCCGCCTCCGAGGTCTTGACCCCTTCTGCCACCATCTTCATTTCCTCCAGGATTTCCTCCAGCCTTTTTCCCCGGGACAGTCCCAGCCCCACCCGGCGGTTGCGGCTCAAGTCACCGGTGCAGGTAAGCAGTAAATCCCCCATCCCCGCCAGCCCCATAAAGGTCAACCGGTCGGCTCCCAGAGCCGCTCCCAGCCGGGTCATTTCCGCCAGCCCCCGGGTGATCAGGGCGGCCCGGGCGTTAAACCCGAACCCCAGACCGTCGCAGACCCCGGCGGCTATAGCTATCACGTTTTTAAGGGCTCCCCCCAGTTCCACGCCGATGACATCGTCGCTGGTATAAATCCGGAATCTGGGGGTGGATAATCTGTTCTGCAGAAAGACGGCCAACTCCTTAGAGCAAGCGGCTATAACCGCCGCCGCCGGCAGCTCCCGGGCCACTTCCCTGGCGAAATTAGGCCCGGAAAGCACAGCCAGCCGGTCAGTGCCGCCCAGTTCCTCGCCGATAATCTGGGAAACCCTGAGGAAGCGGGATTGTTCTATTCCCTTGGAAGCGGAAAGAAGAGGAACCCGGTGCGGCAGATGTTTTTTCATGCTCCGCAACACCGGCCGGATAACATGGGAGGGAACCGCCATAACAACCAGCTCCGTTTCATGCAGGGCTTCTTCCAGGAGATTGGTCGCTTGCAGGTTCGGCAAAAGCTTGACCCCGGGCAGGTAAGCTCGGTTTTCCCGCAACCGGCTTATCTGCCGCGAGAGTTCCCGGCCATGAATCCAGAGAGCGGTACGGTAACCTTTACGGCTGAAAAGGTCGGCCAGGGCGGTACCCCAGCTTCCCCCTCCGATTACCGATATTTTAGTCACCGTTAACTTTTTTTCTTACTTTTGGAATCGTGGATATTAAGCGGTTTTTTAGCCTTGATCACCCCGGAGAGACGCAACTGAACCACCGGTTCCCTGGGGTCGTTTGAATGAACGTAAACCGTTTTCTTGATCGCCCCTCTGAACCGGCCGGAATTAAAAGTGGCTTTTATCTCTCCGTTCTCACCGGGCTTCAAGGTCTTGGCGGAAAGAAGAGCGGCCGTGCATCCACAGGAAGTTTTCACCTTGTCGATAACCAGTGTTCCCTTTCCCTTGTTTTGAAACTTAAAGACATGGGTCACTATTTTTCCCTGATCGATCTTGCCGAAATCGTATTTTCGCGATTCAAATTTTATCTCTGAAACCTCTACTGAAGTCTTTGGGCCGGTTTTAGCGGCGGCGGCGGATAACCCAGGTGTCAAGCAGCTCAATAGAAATAAAGCGCCGACAATGACATTTATCTCCCCTTTCTTCATTTATCTTCTCCTTAATTAATTAAGCATTGTCCAGAATACGGTTGGCATTGAGAATGTTTTCTTTTCCATAAGCCACGACCTGGTCTCTTACATATTCCAGATCATCGCTTTCGCTCAGATTGGCCGTTTTAATGATCATCGGCAGGTTAACACCGGTTATCACCTCCACCTTCTTCTGCCCCAGAAAGGACAAACTGATATTGGCCGGAGTGCCCCCGAACAGATCGGTCATAATCAAGACCCCTTGACCTTCATCCAGTTCGTCAATGAGTGAGCCCAGTTTATCGATCAGTTTGTCCGTATTGCTGCTGGAGCTGACCGAGAAAGCCCGCATCCGTTTCTGTGGCCCCAACACCATTTTGGCGGTGGAAAGCAAACCTTCGGCCATCTTGCCGTGGGCGACGATGATAACGCTGATCATGCTTCGAGTCAGGCAGAGACAGTTTCAGGGGTGTTTACATCATTGATAAAGTGCTGCATCTGATCGTCCTTAACCTTATGGTGCTTCTTTTTTTCTTTGTATTTATGCAGCTGGCGGTCTAATTTCTCAATCGCCTTATCTATCGAAGCATACATATCGTTTGTATGTTCCGTGCTGGAAAACACCTGCTTTTCCGAAGTCAGGGTTATTTCCGCGTACTGACGGTATTTTTCCACAGAAAGAATAACACTCACTTCAATCTCATGAAAAGCCACTTTGGTAATTTGCTCCAATTTCTCTTCAATATGCTTTCTCAGGCCGTCAGTCATTTCCATATGTCTGGCAGTAATATGAATTTTCATCATAACTCTCCTTTTCAGTTATTCTCTTCTTCGCTTGTTAACCGGTAAAACACCGAGCG
>JBHHXV010000208.1:0-4304 GCA_046757225.1 bacterium | reverse complement strand
GAAAAAGGCGGAGAAGTGATAAAGGAACGGATCATGAAAGTGCGGGTCAATGATTTTGTGGATGACGGCGGGCCTGAGAAGTATCACCTGGCCGAAGCGGATTATCATTTTCTCCTTACCTTTGAAAACGGTCGGAAACAGGGCCTGTCGGTCAGCAGTAAAGGGGAAGGGAGCCAGCTGTACGCGTTGAAGGACGGCTCCCGGCAGGTGCTGCTGGTTTCGGGGATGTTGATCGAGTCCCTGGTTTCCGACCTGAAACGCTTCAACCGGCCGGTTGCTTCCTCCCCGGACGCTCCGTTACGGTAAAGAAATCTTAAATATCCTTGACATACCTTTGCTTTCTCAGCGATAATTCTTCTTTGGTTATAAAGTTAATAACAAGGAGTAAAAGATGTGTGAATATACACCGTCTGAGAAGGAGATAGCCAATGCCCGAAAGGTATTGGACATCCTCAGTCACATGGAAGGGATTTCCTATGAAGTGAAACGGGAGGATCTGGTTGAGGTCATGGAGCAGGACAGCGGCATTTCCGTTACCATCGATGCGGAGGAAACCATTATCTGCCTGATTATGGAGGTGATGGATATTCCCGGCGGAAACCGGGAGGCCTTTTACCGGAAACTCCTGGAACTGAACGACGCCAGCCTGCACGGAGCTTTCAGCGTCAACAACGGCAAGGTTTATCTGAAAGACAACCTGGAAAGTGAAAACCTGGACCCGAACGAGTTGGAAAACAGTCTGGCGGCTATGTTTCTGTTTGTGATCCGCCATCTGGATCTCTTGGAAAAGTAATAAAAAGGGGTGGATAAATGAAATTATTGGGTTCCATACAGCGTTGGCTGACCGCCAAAGACAGCGAATATTCGGAAAAGATTGAAAAGGGGCATGAGGTCGATTTCGCCAAACAGGACCTCGAAAAGATGCGCCAGGACATGTCTCAAATCACCAAGAACCTGGGCACCATTAAATCCACGATTGTGCGCCTGCGCCGGGAGTCGGCCGAATATACGGCCGCCAGAGAGCAGCATGAGCGGGACGCCCTCTCTTTGATGCAGGCCGGGAAAGAGGGCTTGGCTCAAAAGCATGCGGCTAAGATTGCCCTGCTGGAAGAGAATATCGGCACCCTGGCGGTTTCCATCAAGCAGCAGGAAGGGCTGCTGGAAGGCCAGAAATCACAGAGAGACAAGTTCGCCAAAGCGATTTCCGAAGCGGAGAACAGCATGAAGCTGATGGAGAGTATGAACGCGGTGGCCCAGGCGACCGAAAAGATCACCAGCGTGAAGCTTCCCGGAACCACCAACGCTTTAGCCAGTTTTAAAGACCGGCAGAGAAGAATTCAGACCAGACTCGATCAGGCCAAGTCACTTCAGGAATATACCGAGGAATCGTCCGAGGGTGATATGCTGGAAAAAGAGACCGCCAGAGCTTTGGGAAACTCCAAGGGAAACGAAGTCCTGGCCCGGTTGAGGCTCCAGCTGGAACATAAATAGGATACCGTAAGATGCCGTCAGTAAAAGAAATAGAGAAGATGGTAAGCGAACTTCCTCTTTCCAGTAAATTGGTTCTTTTTTCTGATTTGGAAGATGAGCTGCTGGCGCAAAATGAAAATATTTTAAAAGAGTTGGATAACGCCAGAAAGGAAATACAGAGAGGAGAGACAGCCACTCTTAAAGAGGTTATGTCTGTTTTGAAAGGGAAAAATGGTTAGTGAAGTACGAGCTTATCTTTGCCAAAACCGTCATAAAGGACTTCACCTGGACTATTCATAAAGTTGAACTACTTTTGCCAGACCTCTATCGGAAAAAGCTTCATGCCAACGTCCCAACAAAATTCGTTAGCAAAACAAGTTGAAGGGAGACTGACAGAAAGTGACTATTTTCAACAACATATCGTCTGCTTTGCTATGATTCCCGAATTATTCGGGTTCAAGGCTTTGCCTCCTAAAATAAAAGGAAAAATAGCCGGATTTCTTCCTTCATTACAAGACAACCCTTATCCCAAATCATGTAAGAGACTAAAAGGAACAACGGAAACTTACAGGATACGTTTTGGAGACTACCGCTTGATTTACGAGGTTCATAAGAAGGCGCACTCCGTTTTTATTTTGAAATGTCTCCACCGCCGTGAAGTTTATCAGCGTTGAAGAGCAGGAATTATTTCCATACATAACCTGACCGACAACTGAATATTTTATTTATAACCGAGCAGTTCCCCTACCCTTTAGACAACGGGGGGAATATCCGCTCATATAATATTGCCAGGGAGCTGGCGAAGGAACATCGCCTTCACCTGCTGGCAATCGATGAGGGGAATGTATCCGGTTCCGATATTGAGGAGTTAGGGAAATTCTGTGTTTCCGTCAGACTGGTCAGCAAGGAGCCGCAATCAAGATTGCGAACCGGGTGGTATCTGGCTGAGGGGATTTTAGGAAAAATTCCTTATCCGATCAATAAGAACCGGTCGGATAAACTGCTGAAAACGGTTAAAGAGGAGATCGAAAAGCGGGAGATCGATCTTCTCCATTTCAATCACCTGGATACCGCCTGTTACGCTTTTGACTTAGACAGGGAAATCCCCGCGGTCTTTGACAGCCATAATTTCCTGACGAACGTTTTAGAGCGCTACGCGGAGCTTGAGCCAAACTTTATAAAGAAAAGGTATATCGAGCGGCAGGCGAAAAAGATGCGCGCCTATGAGGCCCTGGTCTGCCGAAGAGTTTCTTTGACGCTTGCCTGTTCTCAAGATGACGCGGGAGCGTTCGAGAGGCTGGCTCCGGGAAGCCGGGTGGAAATAATCCCCAACGGGGTAGACCCCGACCGGTTCAGGGAAGGCCGTGACCGTTCAGGGAAGCGCTCTGACAAGATTTTGTTTCTGGGGTCCATGGATTACCTGCCGAACGCCGAGGCGGTAGCCTTCTTTATTCGGGAGGTAATGCCCGGACTGGTCGAAAGGCGGAGCGGTCTGCAATTCCAGGTGATCGGTAAAAATCCGCCGGAAAATATCAGGAAGCTGGCCGGGGCCAACATAAAGATACTGGAAAAGGTCGCCGATATCGGGCCGTATCTTGCTCAAGCTGATTTGATGATTGTGCCGATCTTTATCGGGGGCGGCACCAGAATCAAGATACTGGAGGCGATGGCCGCCGGGCTTCCGGTGGTTTCCACTACCATCGGCATCGAGGGAATCGCCGGAGAAGACGGCCGGAATTTTCTGTTGGCCGACAATGCCGAAGCCATGACAGATAAGATTCTTTTGTTGCTGGAAAACGATAATCTCAGAAAAGAGATTTCGGAGAACGGTAAAAGGTTTGTCAAGCGGTATTATACCTGGGAAATGATAGGTGAAAAGTTGAGAAAATTGTACAGCGATTTTTAATATGTCCGATATCTTACCCAGACTGAAAAAGGTATTGGAAGGTTGTGATTTCCTCTACATCTTTACTCATGATCATCCGGACCCGGATTGTATCGCCAGTTCCATGGTCCTGAAATATATCGTCAAGGAGAAATTCGGTCTGGACTCGATGATCGTGTTTGGCGGAGACATAAGGCGGGCGGAAAACCTTTCCATGAAAACCCTCTTGAAGGTCGATCTCTGCAATTTGAACGATTTAGATCAAACCAGGATTAAATATGCCGCTATCGTGGACAGCCAGCCGAGTTTCGGTAACAATTCGTTTCCCGAGGACCTGGTTCCCTTGATTGTCATCGATCACCATTCCCAGGACGGAATCGTCGGCGATATCCCGTTTATAGATATCAGAACCGGTTACGGAGTGACTGTTTCCATCCTGTTTGAGTACTTGTGCGAGTCGGGACTGCCGATTTCCGGGGAGATGGCCACCGCTATTTACTACGGTATTTTTTCGGAAACCCAGTGCCTGGGCAGGGACGTGGGAAAGCCGGAAATCAAAGCGCATACCACCCTGTACCCGATAGTGGATTTTTATACCCTGTCCAAAATAATAAACCCACCTCTCAAAACCGAATATTTCCGCGAACTGTCCAAAACCCTCAAGAATGCTTTTACTTGCGGTAAATTGATCGGGGCGTATCTGGGAAAAGTTTCCTATCCTGAGGTGGTGGCTCAGATGGCGGATATCATAGTCAAGAACGAAAACAGGATGTGGGCGGTTTGCGGGGGTATCCATCAAAACAAATTACTGTTGTCCATCAGAACCGACGAAAAAAAATCTCAGGCGGGAAAACTGCTTTACGACCTGGTCACCAGGTTTGGGAAAGGCGACGCCGGCGGGCACGATATGATCGCCGGCGGGCATCTTCTGTTGGAGGATAAGGTGGAA
>JBHHXV010000207.1:0-4306 GCA_046757225.1 bacterium | reverse complement strand
GATCAAAAAACTGAGAGCTCGCTCCACTGTAAAAATTAATGTAGATTTCTTTTAAGTTCTTATGTATAGAACGATCCTTATTCCGGTTATTCTCCTTCTCTGTTTTTCGGCCGGAACGAGCTGGGGCAGCGAAGAGATCTGTTACTCCTGCCATGACGACGACATCCTGTCAACCAACAAGGAATGCGCTCTGTGGATGAATCACGGCCACCCGGTTTATGTAAAACCCTCGGCCCTGATAACCGTTCCACCCGGCCTTCCCCTGGACGAAGAGGGAAGAATCTTCTGCGCCACCTGCCACAGCCGGAAAAAGGTGGTGAAGACCCTGCCGAAAAACAAGCTGATTTACACGGATAAGTTCGTGTTGAATCTGAATAACGACAATTCGACACTCTGCAAGCTTTGTCATGCCAAGCAGCTCGGCCTGACCATAGATGAAAAAATCGTCTCCTCCTGGAAAGCCCCCTCTTTATCCGAGAAAAAAAAGGAAAAGACCTCCCCCGATCCCGCTGACCCGATGAAAGTCAAGGTTTCTCTCGGCCTTTCCCAGGCCAGAGGGGATATTTTCAACCATCCTCAGGATATCCTGGTAGACCGGCAGCCCAAGAGACTGGTCGAAACCGGAGGAATCTTCGGCAGTTCCAGCAACCTGATGATTTGCGAGACCTGCCACATCATGCATATGTCCGAAGGGGAAAAGCTCCTGGTCATGAAAACCAGCAGCGGCCGCCTGTGCGCTCAATGCCACCCTTTCACCAATGTCGCAGGCCTTGAAGACGCTTCCGAGAAAAGAACCCATCCGGTAAATATCATCCCCAGCAAGGCGACCATTTCGGAACGCCTCAGGGACCGGGGGGGAAAGACCGGGCCCCTGGCCCAGCTCTATTGCCTTACCTGCCACAGCATCCATAAAGCCAGAACCAGGAAATTCCTGCTGGTGGAATCAAACCGCGACTCCCAGCTTTGCGGGGAATGCCATCCCGATGAATTGCGATACCTCAGGGGAACAAAACATGACCTCAATACAGCGGCCGCCAGCGAAAAAAATATTAAAAAAGCAACGGTCGGGGAGCAGGGGGTATGCAGCGCCTGCCATGTGAGCCACAGGGCTTCCAGCGCCAGATTATGGGCCAGGCCGGTAAAGAACCGGGAAGACGTTGTTTCCGATCTCTGCCTCAGCTGTCACCGGATCGGGGGAATCGCCCGCTCGACCACCGGGGCGAACTCGCATCCGGTGGCGGTAAGAACCGGCTCGCGCCCGACAGAAGACAAAAACCTGGACCTTCCCTTGTTCTCAGCCGGCGGAAGACCATCCCCCAAAGGGCTGCTTACCTGCGCCACCTGTCATAACCCCCATCGCTGGAACCCGAAGAACAATGACCGGGGAGCCTCCCAAAAAAGCGGCCCGGAAAACAGTTTCTTACGACTGAGCAACCGGAAATCCAACCTCTGCTTCCGTTGTCACCGAGAGGAAAAAGAGATCATCGAAACCGCTCATAATCCTGAAAACAACCTCAAAAGCCAAAAGACCGTTTCCTCATCCGGGAAAAGCCTTTGCGGCCAATGTCACGCCATTCATAATGCCCAGGCGGCCAGATTATGGAACCGGAAACTTCCTCCGGGCTTCCCGGACGATATTACCGCCATCTGCATGAACTGCCACTCCCCGAACCTGATCGGAACCAATTCCCATCCCCTTAACGTTTCCACCCGCTCTTTAAGGGTGACCAAGAATTCCGGACTTCCTCTCCTGAACAAGGACTATAAACCGGACCGACACGGCCGCATCTACTGCGGCACCTGCCACGATGTTCATAAAAAGAGCCGGTCGTCAAAAAAAGAGAACTTTTTGCGGGTTCAGGCCAATGATCCGAAAGATTCTTTATGTGGAAGATGCCACCAGAACCAGATAAAAACCATTCAGGGAACCGGACACGACCTGAGAACCGCCGCTCCCGAAGCGGTCAACATCAAGCGGTCAACCGCCGATGACAGCGGGGTTTGCAGCGCCTGCCACGTTGCTCACGGGGGAAAAAGCGCCATGTTGTGGGGCCGGGATGTTTTCGAGCAGAAGGATATTATTTCCGATCTCTGTCTCAGCTGTCACCAGGGAAACAATGCCCCGGCCCGGACCACGGTGGGGCGGAACTCTCACCCGGTAGGCATTCACAACCATACGGAGATTCAATTACCGCTGTTCAGCGAAACCGGAGAGATCAACAAGAAGGGAATGATTACCTGCGCTACCTGTCATAACCCGCACCAATGGGCTCCCCAGGAAACCTCCAAGTCTTCCCCGGCAAACGCCAGCAACAGCTTTTTACGGATAACCTCCAGTGACCTTAACAACTCTCAACTCTGCAACCAATGCCACCGGGAAGAGCGCTGGATAAACAAAACCGAACACGACCTCAACCTGAGCGCCCCCGGCTCCAAAAACGCCCGGGGTAAATTACCGGAAGAAATCTCCATCTGCAGCAACTGCCACCGGGTACATAACGCCGAATATGAATTCCGGTTATGGAACCGGAAACTGGGGCCGGGCCAGGATTCGATCTCCCGGTTATGCAGCAGTTGCCATAATCCCAAAGGAATCGCGGGCGCAAAATCGATTTCCGGTTTTTCCCATCCCCTGGGAAAGGATATCTTCGAGATAATGGGCGATATCGATTCCCTTCCTCTGCCGATTTACGGGGAGGGCTATGATGTCCTGAACCTGAGGGAAGACGAGGCAACCTATGCCAGGAATAAATTTTACGCCTTGAAACAAAACCTTTCGCTTCAATCACAACTATCCAGAGAAGTGCTGCAAAGACTGGGAAGAAAGTATACCTGGCTGGCCAAAAGTTACGCCAGGGAACTCAACGAAAAGATCGACCTGAAACAGAAAAAAAAGAAAAGAAAAAAGCTGATGATAATAAATAATATTACAGGCGGCCGGCGACACAAAATCCCCAAGAGAAAAAAAAGAAAAAACGCCCAGCAGGAAAGAATCGAAAAGATGCTGGAAGAGGAACTGGCCTTATTCGCCGACTCGTATTCGGTAATAGACAGCGCTTTAAAAGAACTCTCCGGGGGGAAGATCTACTGCAGCACCTGCCACCAGGTACATAAATGGGATCCCAAACGGAACGCCTTCGGCAGCGGTAAAAAGGAAGAGGGAGGCAGCGGAAACAGCTTTCTGCGAATCGATAATTCCAGGCAAAGACTCTGCCTCACCTGTCATCCCAATAAAAAACCGGTAATCGGCAGCAAACACGATCTTGAACCGGCCGAACCTTTTACCCGCGGGGGAACCTGCGCAGCCTGTCACTTAACCCATTACGCCCCCGAACAGGATAAAATGTGGAGCCGGAAATTACCGGAATCAGACCAGGATGTCATGTCCAGGCTTTGCCTGTCCTGCCACCAAAAAGAAAAATCAAGGAAAACCAGGAACTCGCACCCGATCGGGCTTAAAGCGCCACGGAACGCCTCGCTTCCGCTTTATCTGAAAAACGGCCACCAGGACAATCACAGCGGCCGGATCTCCTGTCCCACCTGTCACGATGTTCATCAGGGACCGGAAGAGAAAGGAACCGGATCCAGCTTTCTCAGAAGCGACATGAGCGACTATCCGAACCTGTGTTTCGGCTGCCACCGGAAAGAAACCGAGGTGCAATTCACCGCTCACGACCTTACTGCCTCCCTGTCGGAATCAGACCGCGACAAAGGCGTCTGCTACCCCTGCCACAAGATGCACAACGCTTACAACAAACGATTCCTCTGGAGCCGAATACCGGGTCCCCGGTTTTTGTCCACCTGGGACAAAAGCTTAATCAAGAAAGATGACATCCTCACCAAACTCTGCACCAGCTGCCATGCTCCCCGCGGATTAGCGTCAAACTCCATACCCAGGCAGGGCTTGCATAAGGCCGGGTTGAACTTTATTCCCAGGCTGGCCAAAGAGCTCCTGTTCCCCTTTCCGGTTTTCTCCTATAAAAACAATGGTTATACCCGGAAAATAACCTCTACCGCCATCCTTAAAGGAGCAAAACCGGTTTCCCCCCTGTTCGACAGAAAAGGAAATATTTCTCTTAAGGGAAATATTTCCTGCCCCACTTGTCACGATGTTCATAACTGGAGTCACAAACCTGAGCCAAATGATCGTTCGGACTACACCAACAATTTTCTAAAGGGGGAGATTGTCTCTTCCTTTTGCGCAGATTGTCATGGCGTCTCCGGGCTGGTCAAGTTCGCCTATTTCCATGACCGCTCCAGCCGGACAAGAAAAAAAGCCAGCCCCCACTGGAAGGGAAAACGGCTT
>JBHHXV010000206.1:0-4341 GCA_046757225.1 bacterium | reverse complement strand
ATGGCGGTACTGCTTTTTGGCGGATGCGGAATGCTGTTTTGGGGAATTCAATTTATTCAGTAAACGGAGAAAGATGTCAGACCTGACCAAAGCCTATAAGACCTTGATGGACGATCACTTTCCGGAGACCATGACCATAGATTTCGGAGGCCGGAAACTGGTATACCGGAAACGAACCTGGAAGATTGCTGACAAGAACAAAGAAATAATTGAAAAGGGCCTTCGTTACGGTGAGAATCCCGGGCAGGAGGCGGCCTTGTTCGAACTGGTGGAAGGAAACCTGGAGCTGGGAGACTGCCGGTTTATCCGTCCCGGCCTGGGGCTTACCTCGGCGATCGATGACGAGGAGATGGTGCAGGCCGGCAAACACCCCGGCAAAACCAATCTCACCGATATAGACAACGCCCTCTATATATTGAAATTCCTGGCGGATAAACCGGCCGCCGCTATCATGAAACACAACAACCCCTGCGGGGTCGCCTGCGGGGGCAACATCCTGTCCGCTTACGAACAGGCCGACAGCGCCGATAAGGTAGCGGCTTTCGGAGGCTGCGCGGTTTTCAACCGTTCCCTTACGGTTGAACTGGCTGAGGCGGTCGCCAGAAATTATTTAGAGGTGGTGGTCGCTCCCGAATACGAGGAAGGAGCGGTGGGAATTTTATCCGGCCGGAAAAACCTGCGGATTATTCGCCTCCCCCGGATCGGACAGCTGGCTGATTACCGGGTTTCCCGGTTTCTGGATTTCAAATCCCTCTGTGACGGGGGAATAATCGTGCAACAATCCCCTTTAAACAAGATCAGGGGGAAAGAGGACTTTATGGTATCCAGCGCCACTCACCAGGGACAGGAATATAAAATCGAGCGGGAACCGGACGACCGGGAATACGCTGATATGCTGTTCGGCTGGGCGGTGGAACAGGGGATCTCTTCCAATTCGGTCATTTACGTCAAGGATGAACGCACTGTGGGAATCGGCACCGGCGAGCAGGACCGGGTGGGGGTCGCCAGGATAGCCATGTATAAAGCTTATACAAAATATGCTGATTTCCTCTGCCGGCAGAAATTCGGAATCTCTTTCGCCGATCTTGAACTGGAGGTGGAACAGGGGTTGAGGGGACTGATCGATAAGCAGGAGATCGAAGAGCGGACCAGAAAGGAAAACGCCGGGTTAAGGGGGGCGGTGATGATCTCTGACGCCTTTTTTCCTTTCAGGGACGGCGTGGATGTAGGGATCCGGGAAGGAATTTCCGGAATCGTTCAGCCCGGCGGCTCTTTGAGGGACTACGAAGTAATCAGAGCCTGCAACGAAGCCGACCCCCAGGTATCGATGGTCTTTACCGGCCAGCGGGCTTTTAAACACTGATGATATATGGACAGCCTGCTGCTGCACATATGCTGCGCTCCCTGCCTGGTTTATCCCCTGGAGAAGCTTGAAGGGAAACTGAAGATTACCGGGTTTTATTGCAACCCCAACATCCATCCTTACCTGGAATACCGGAAGAGAAGAGAGGCTTTAGCCGATCTTTCCCGGATGAGATCTCTGCCGGTGGTTTATCCTCCTTATATACTGGAACAATACTGGAAACCGGTCATGAAAAGCAGAGAGGACCGCTGCCTGGTCTGTTACCGGACAAGACTGGAAGCCACCGCCCGCCACGCCGCCGTACACGGCTTCAACCGGATATCCACCACCCTCCTTTACAGCCGTTACCAGCAACATGAGGCAATCCGGGAAACAGGAGAAAGAACGGCCGCCCAATACCATCTGGATTTCCATTATGAGGACTTCCGGGCAGGATGGTCGCGAGGCCTGAAACTTTCCCGGAAACTGAAGCTTTACCGACAAAGCTACTGTGGCTGCGCCTTCAGTGAATTGGAACGTTATCGAAAAACGGGTGTTTCGGCCTGTCCCCAGGCCGAAACCGGAATAACAGAAGGGTGTCCTGAAAAATGAGAATTTTCGTTCAAGATCAAGGCGGGCGAGAAATTTAACCGCAGGCATATGAGCGATATTCTGAGGATTAAATTTTGAGCAGAACGCAGAGCTTGGGCGAAAAAACCATTTTTCAAGGTACCCGTAAGAGCATGAACGAGAAATTAAAGGAATACTGGGACAACAAATTTATAACCAAGGGAATGATCTGGGGAACCGAGCCCTCTCCGATCACGGAAAAGGCGATCGAAACCTTTCATAAATATGAATGCGAAACGATCTGTGATCTCGGCTGCGGTTATGGCCGCGATTCCTTTCCCCTGGCCAGAGCCGGCCTGGATGTTATCGGTCTGGATCTCTCTCCCGCGGCTATTGGTATGGGACACGAGCGGGCCATCAAAGAAAATGTGTCCATCGATTTCCGTTTAATCGAGAATCTGCCGGTTCTTGCGGAACCGATACATGGAATCTTTTGCTCCAATCTGCTGCAACTGCTGAATAAAGCCGAACGTTCCCAACTGATCTCCTGGGTATTCAACACCTTGGACTTTGAAGGGATTTTCTGCGGAATGTTTTTATCTTCAAACGATAAGCAGGAGTATGGTAAGGGAACCAAAACAGCGCCCGATACCTTTGCTTCGGATAAAGACGGCCGGGTTATGTATTTTTATCCCGAATATGGAGTAATTCACGATTTTCACGATTTCCTGATTCGCAGCCTGGAAGAAATCCCTTACACGGAAAACTTCGCCGACGGCACCGTTCACCATCACACCATGTGGAGCATTACCTGCCAGAAATATTAGCATTCCATTGGTTTAAGCCTCTTTTGAATTACCCCACCTTAGCGTTCTGGTTCAATAACAATGACCGATAAAAAGAAGCATAAGGATCTGTCTCACCGGTTATGGATACCGATTGTGGTTCTGATCATGGGCAGCATTCTGGTAATGATACTGATGGGGTATACCTATACCAGAGAATACCGTCTATTCCAATACATTTACCCTCAAGATGATGCGTTAATGGAAATAAAGGGTTCCGTATTCCAGTCCCATCTTTGGCTGGATGAATATTTATTAAACAACGAAACAATTGCTCTGAACCGATTTAACACAAACGCCAGCAGAGCAGTCAAGCTATCAAAAGCCCTCATTGCCGGCGGTGAATCTGATGAACACGGTTTCCTTATCCAGCCATTACAATCCCCTTCAATGCGTTCGTTGGCGAAAACTCTTTTATTTCTGATTAATAAAAGCAACAAGCTTGCTCGACCTAGGCTTAACCGTGATGATATCAAATTAATCGATTCATCGTTAAGTAAAGAGCTGAAAACCGTTTCCAAAGAGATTATTGAAACGTGTCAAGCTTTGGAAAAAGAGATATCCCGAGAAATGATCGGTCAACTGGCTAAGCTCAAATCTTTCATGAGAACTCTTTTAATTACTTGGATTCTGATGGTAATCACGGCTCTGTTCATATTGGTAATTGAAGGGAAAAAACTGCAGGATAGCAATATACGGTTACGTCATCTGGTGAAAACCACTATCGATATTAAAGAAAGACTTGCTGTTTTAGAAGAGCGGCTTCATTACGCTCAGAAGATGGAGGCGATCGGCACCTTGGCCAGAGGGATAGCTCACGATTTCAACAATATTTTAAGCATTATGGTGGGATATACTGAGATCGCGCTTGCTTCCGAGCTGTTAGCCGAAGACAGTTCCCTTCAGTCCAGCCTGAAGCAGGTTTTGACCGCCGGTTTCCGGGCCAGGAATTTGATAAACCAGATCCGTACCTTCAGCCAGGAAAGCAAAATCGAGAAAAAACCAACCTCCATTTCTTCACTTGTCAGAGAAGTGGTTAAATCTTTAAGGCCGACCATACCGGCAACCGTTGAAATCCGCCAGAATTTTGACACTGAGCTTGATACTATCCCGGCCGATTCCACCCAGATATATCAGATAATTCTGAATCTCTGCAAAAACGCGATGCAGGCTATCGGGGAAGAAGGGGGAACTTTGGAAATCCGGCTTTCGGAAGTAAGCCTGGATTCCCTTAAGCAGGCCGAGGCTTATGAGCTGAAAACAGGCTCCTACCTGATGCTTTCGGTAAGCGATACCGGTAGCGGAATAGAACCGGAATTAAAGAAAAGAATTTTTGAACCTTACTTTACCACCAGAGCCAAAAGCGAGGGAAGCGGCCTGGGATTGTCCATAGTTCACGGAATAGTCAAGAATCATGGCGGGGCGGTCCAGGTAGACAGCGATCCGGGAAAGGGTTCCACCTTTAATATCTTTCTTCCGATACCTGAGAAAAAAGCCGGTTACCAGGAGCCAAATGGCTGAAACGGGTCAACCCGAATAATTCGGGAATCATAGCAAAGCAGATGATATGTTGTTGAAAATAGT
>JBHHXV010000205.1:0-4345 GCA_046757225.1 bacterium | reverse complement strand
CTGTTTAAGTTCATCACGGCTGTAGATTATAAGTTGCTTCGGCCCATACCTTTCAACCACAATCTGGGTAAAATTTTTCCCGAAAGACCCGGTGCCGCCGGTTAATAGAATTTTTTTGTTTTCAAGCATAAGACCTCGTTAGTTTTAGTTCAAAAATCCGGTTTGTTATCGAATTATGCGGGTAATCCAGTGTCGTGTCAACAGCTTCTTGAATAAAAGCGCTTTTACGAAAAGCGGTAAACATCTATAATATGCTCATGAAAAGAAAAAAAATCTTTATTTTTTTCTGCCTGATCCTGGCTGGTTGTTTTCTTGCCGCTGAAATGGCTGTAAGGCAAATCAGCTACACCGACATTGACAGGAACTGTTACTTTCAAGGCGTCAGAATAAAGCCGTTTCGTCTTCCCCTCACATCAACCGGAAAATTACTCGACAGGTACCGGTCTTCATCTTCCAGTTATATGATATATGACGCGGATTTAGGTTGGGATTGCCGGCCGGGCGGCAAATCAAGAAACGGCCTGTATAAATACAATTCCCTGGGAATAAGGTCCGCTCCCAGGGAATATCCCCTGACTTCCGATAAGAAAAAATTCAGGATTATGCTTTTCGGGGATTCCTTTACCCACTGTGATGACGTTGCTTTTGAAAAGAGCTGGGGATACTACCTGGAAAAGAATTTACAAACAGCGGGGATTCCGGCGGAGGTAATAAATCTGGGAGTGGGTGGATACGGAATGGATCAGGCCTTGCTCCGCTGGCGGAAACTGGGGCGCCGGTTTTCAGCCGACCTGGTAATTTTCGGGTTTATGCCCGATAATGTCAAGAGGAATGTCAACATGTTCAGGAAAATGATATATCCCCCCACTGGTATCCCTTTTTCCAAACCCAGGTTTATCGAGGAGGGGGATTCTCTAAAACCGGTTAATGCCCCGACTGTTCCCCTGGGGAAACTGATGGAGACGCTAAGGAATTTTAATGACTGGAAGTTTGCCCCTTACGAGTTCTTTTTTCACCCAGGGGACTTCCAGAAACATTTCTGGCAAAAAAGCAGATTTATCTCTTTAACCGGCCGGGTTCTGGAATACCTGACGCAAGGGAAATTTTCCTCCAAGGGAAGAGCGGATGTTTATTTCTCGTTGAAAAGTGAGCCGGCCAGGATAAGCCTGAAAATTATCCGGAAATTTAAACAAGAGGTGGAAGCTGCCGGCGCTCACTTCATGATAGTTCATTTGATTTCTGATGAATTCCTGGGTTATCTGTTGAAGGGGGAAAAGCTGGTTTACCGGGAAATGTTAAAGGAGCTGGACAAGCATTATCAGGTCATTCACCCGGAATCCGACCTTCTGAAAGCGGCCCGGAACTCATCCTCCGCCTCCCTTTTCCGGGGGCATTATTCACCCAAGGGGAACAGGGTGGTGGCCGATTCAGTTGCCCGGTACATCCTCGAATCAAGGAAAAAGATTGTCCTCCAAAGCTCCCCGCAGAAATAAGCAAGCGTCTTTGATACCCACGGCTACGTCCATGCGGGTAATTGTGCTGGAAGCCCTGCAAAAGGTCAGCCGGAAGATTTCTCTGAACTCTTTCTGGCATCAGGAATTATCCCGGATTCCTTTGATAGAGCGTCCCCTGGCTAACGAGCTGTTGCTGGGGGTACTACGAACTAGGGGCTGCCTGGACCGGGTGATTTCCCAGCTGACCGGAAACCGGAAATGCTCCCTCTGGCTGGCCAATATCCTGCGGCTGGGACTCTACCAGCTTCATTTCAATAATAAAATCACCGATTACGCGGCCATTGACCAGTCGGTCAGGCTGGCCAGGCATTATCAGCCGAAAGCGGCGCCTCTGGTTAACGCGGTCCTGCGCCGGTTCGTCAGGGAAGCCGATTCCCCGGCCGGCGGGTGGGGAGACTTGCCGGTTATTCCCGACCGGAAGGAAGATTTCGTCGATTTTCTGGCGGTGAATTACTCTCATCCCCGCTGGCTGGTCAAACGCTGGCTGAAACGTTTCGGCAGTTTCCAGACCGAGCGGCTCTGCCGGGCCAATCAGGAGGAACAGGAAGTCACCATCCGCTTGAACAGGTTACAGCTCAAGCAACCCGAAGAAAACAAAGCCTTGCTGGAGCGGTTGTCTGAGCGCGGATATGAACCGGTCGATCTTAAAACGCCGATGGAAGCGATCAAGCTGAAGCACGGAGCCGGATTAGCCGCCACCGACATGTACCTGAAGGGGTGGTTCGAGATTCAGGCCATCCCCTCGATGCTCTCTTGTCTGGCCCTGGCTCCCCGGCCCGGGGAACGGGTGCTGGATCTCTGCGCGGGCCGGGGGGGGAAGACCTGGTATCTGGCCCAGCTGATGCAAAACCAGGGGGAGCTTTACCCCTGGGATATCAGCTGGTTGAAGCTCGATCAGCTCAGATGTAATTATCAGCGGGCGGGAGTAACCAATCTCAGGCTGGTAGACAGCCAGGTGGAGTTTCCCCAAAGGTTCGACCGGGTACTGGTGGACGCTCCCTGTTCCTCTTTGGGAATACTGGGAAAGGAACCGGATATCCGCTGGACAAAAAAGCCGGAAGATATCACCAGATCATCCGAGACTCAGCTTGAGCTGCTCGGGGAAGCGGTTGAGAGACTCCGGCCTGGAGGGACTTGTTTATATTCGGTCTGCAGTTTTGAACCGGAAGAGAATGAAGACGTTATCAATCACATACTGAAAACCCGGCCGGACATTAAACGGGAAAATCTGAAAAGCCGTCTGCCCAAAGGGTATCAAAACCTGGTGGATGATGATGGCTTTTTCCGCTCCCTTCCCCACAAAAGCGGCCTGGACGGCTTTTTTATGGCTCTGCTTACCAGAACAGGAGGAAAGAATGAAAAAAGAAATAATTCATACTGATAATGCGCCGGCTGCTATCGGGCCGTATTCGCAGGCGGTAAAGGCCAACGGCTTTCTGTTCTTATCCGGCCAGATCCCCCTGGACGCAAAGACTGGCGAAATAGTGGGAGACAGCATCGAAACCCAGACCGGACAGGTCTTGAAAAACATACGGGAAATTTTATCTCAAGAGGGGTTGGATAGTTCTGATATCGTTACATGTAAGGTCTATCTGACCGCTCTTGACCTGTTTTCACGGTTTAACGAGGTATACGGCCGGAATTTCCCCCAAGCTCCCCCGGCCCGGGTGACGGTCGAGGTCTCCGCCCTGCCTAAAGGCAGCCTCATAGAGATAGAAGCCACCGCCGTTTATTAATGCCGAAGAAATTATTGATTACCCTGGCTGCCGGTATAGGACTGGTTTTGTTGTTTCCCTGGATAAACCGACTGATAGAGAGGAGACTGGTTTACCATCCCCAGCCCTTTCCCCCCAATGCCGGACAATTGTCTCACCGGTTGCCGGTAAAGGAGGTCTGGTTCGAGAGCGAAGACGGAACCAGGCTCAACGGCTGGTTTCTGAAAAAACCGGGGGCTGCCGGCTCCCTGCTCTGGCTGCACGGAAACGCCGGCAATCTCACCGACTGCCTGGAAGCCCTGGAAGGGATGCGCCGGGCCCTGTCCCTTAATATCCTGATCTTCGATTACCGGGGGTACGGAAAAAGCGAGGGTTTCCCTTGGGAAAAAGCGCTTTATCAGGATTCCGAAGCGGCTCTCGCTCTGCTCAAGTCACTGACTCCCAACCAGCCTGTTTTCCTGTACGCCCATTCGCTGGGGGTGGCTGTCGGCATAGAGCTGTCATTGCGTCATCCCTTTACCGGAGCGATTTACGAGTCAGGATTCACCAGTCTGTACGATATGGGAAAGCTGACTTACCCCTGGCTGCCTATCCGGTTACTGGCCGGAAAAAAGTTCCTGTCGGTCGCCAAGGTTTCACGGATCTTTTTCCCCAAGCTGTTTATTCATGGAAGCGCGGATGAAGTGGTGCCTTTTCGGCAGGGGGAAAGACTGTTTGCCGCCGCGGCCGAGCCGAAGCGGTTTTACCGGGTTCCGGAGGGAGACCATAACAATAATCATCTCATTGATCGGAAGAATTATTACCGGATCATCAGGAAGTTTGTCTCTATTGGCGGTAAAACGGTTCAGTAAACAGAAAGGCGACAAACAGAAAGCCGATCAGCCCTAAAAACCAGTAAAAGTTTCTGGGAAGGGGATCGTCTACAAAAGAAGGCAACGGTTCCTCTGACTTGGAACCAGCGGTTTCGGCAGGTTTCGTTATTGCCTCGGAAGGAAACTTTTTTCCTTTAGGCAGTGACGGGTTAGAGGGGCGTTTTTTTTTACTCTTCGATTTCTTAGCCATAACCCGGTCTATTCAGGTTTATTATAGTCAAGAATTTTTTCTATTCATTTTAGT
>JBHHXV010000204.1:0-4383 GCA_046757225.1 bacterium | reverse complement strand
TGATTACCATATCCTGAGTACCGGATACTCCCAGGAGCGACAGCCTCTTGATACCGGCTTCGACAATAGTTGCGATACTGCTCTCATCCAGTTCGCTGTTACAAGGCGCCAGCAGATCGCCGCTGTTTTCATCAACAATGTCAACAGCGGTAATCTTCCCTTTTAAATAGGAGATTTTGGTGTTTAAGGAGACTGTGTCCGCTTTCTCCATTTTCCGAAAGACACCCTTGGTAATCTTATGGCCGGCTTTTACCAGAATATTTTTCTTATCATCGAAAATATCATCGTTTACCTTCATTCCCACGTGAATGTCAGGGTTCAAGGTTATCTTTACCTTATCGGAGGAGAGCTCCACCTCCTCGATCCGGTAAAATTCCTTCAGAATCTCCTCATCTTTTTCCAGGCCGGCGGATCTGAGCAATAAGGTGGCAGGCAGTTTCCTCCGGCGGTCAATCCTCATCTGGACGGTTTCGTCATGACCGACCTCGAACTCCACCCAGGAACCGCGATAGGGAATGATTCGAGCCAGAAAGGTAACCCGTCCGAGCTGATCCTTGACCACTTCCTTGCCGAAAAACACGCCGGGCGAACGATGCATCTGGCTGACCACGGTCCGCTCGGTTCCGTTGATAATAAAGGTCCCCTGGTCGGTCATCAAGGGAATATCGCCCAGGTATATCTCCTGTTCCTTTACATCCTTGACCGTCCTGTTTTCCTGATCCTTATCCTTTTCGCAAAGCACCAGCCGGACAAAAACCTTCAAGGGAGCGGCATAAGTTCCCCCCCGCTTGCGGCACTCCACAATATCGTACTTCGGCTTACCGAACGAATATTTAACAAATTCCAGACTGGAAATGCCTTTCAGGTCATAGATTGGAAACACACTGGTAAACACGCTATGTAACCCGATCTCTCTCCGCTTTTCCGGAGGCTGTCCATATTGAAGGAAGCGCTCATACGAACCCTTCTGGATTTCAATAAGATTAGGCACCTCCATGACGCTTGGAATCTTGGCAAAGCTCTTCCTTTCCCATCTACATTTAGAATTGCCCATCAAAACTCCTCAAACTTAAAAGTTTATTTCCAAGATTAACCCGAGATCCGAAGCTTACTTTACTTCGACTGAGGCTCCAACAGCTTCCAGTTTGGACTTGATCTCCCCGGCTTCATCCTTGGAAACCCCTTCCTTTATCGGCTTGGGAGCTTCGTCAACCAAGGCTTTGGCCTCTTTCAGGCCCAGACTGGTAATCGTCCGGACTTCCTTGATAACCTGAATCTTCTTGTCCCCTACGGCAGTCAATATTACGCTGAATTCGGTCTGTTCTTCAGCGGCTTCCCCCCCGGCAGCGCCGGGAGCGGCAGCCACGGCGGCAGGCGCCATAGCGGCGGCCGATACCCCGAACTTCTCCTCCAGAGCCGTTACCAGATTGGATACCTCCAGTACCGACATGTTAGCGATAACATCAATCAATTCTTCCTGCGAAAGAGCAGCCATTTTCTATCCTCCGTTTGTTTCCCGTTTCAATAACAACTAAACCAATTTAATTAAGAATTGGACTCTTTTTGTGTGGCGATACATGATAAAACCACAGCCAAATCCCTGACCGGCGCCTGCAAGACACTGGCCAGGCCGGTCACCGGCGCCTGCAACAGCCCCAGCAGCTTGGCCAGCAGTTCCTCTCTGCCCGGCAGCTTGGCCAGAGCCTCCACCATCTTCTGATTGTATAATTGGGCTCCCACCAACCCCGCTTTTATCTTTATATTATCCGGATTATCTTTTATGAAATCGGCCAGGATTCTGGCGGGAACCGTAGGGTCGTCATAACCGATGGCCACTGCCGTGGCTCCGGTCAGATACTCTTCAATCCCGGAAACCTCTTTCAACACCCTTTTTAACAGGTTGTTTTTAATTACCCGGTATTCCACGTTCTGATCTCTCATCAAACCGCGCAGCTCATTAACCTTCTCAACAGAGATGCCCTTGAAATCAGCCAGAATCAGAGACTGGGCAGAGTCGCATTTTTCTTTCAACTCCTTTACCAGGGCAATCTTTTCTTCTTTATTCACCTGCTAGCTCCTTGTGTTTACTTGCTTACCAGCTTTCTCAGTTCACTTATATCGAGCTTGATTCCCGGACTATAGGTGGAAGAGATGGTTACCGCCTTAAAATAATGCCCCTTGCTGTTAGCTGGTTTCAGTTTCTGCAGGGTTTCCAGCAGGGCGGTAATATTTTCCGTCAGTTTTTCCGATTCAAAAGAACCCTTGCCTACCGGCGCGTGAATAATCCCTCCCTTATCCACCCGGAATTCGATCATGCCGGATTTTATCTCCTTGACCACCCGGCCGACATCAAAGGTGATGGTTCCCACCTTGGGATTGGGCATCAACCCTCTCGGCCCCAACAGCCGGCCGATCTTGCCCACCTGCCCCATCACGTCAGGGGTGGCGGCCACCCGGTCGAAGCCGAACCAGCCGCCTTCTATTTTCTTGATCAGGTCCTCGCACCCCACAAAATCAGCCCCCGCCTCAGTGGCTTCCGATTCCTTCTCTCCTTTAGCGAACACCAGAACCCTTACCTGTTTCCCGGTTCCATGGGGAAGGGTCACCGCCCCCCGGACATTCTGATCCGCCTGGCGCTGATCCACACCAAGGTTTACCGCCACTTCCACCATCGGGTCGAACCTGGGCTTTTCCATTTTCTGCAGCAACTCAACAGCGTCAGCCAGAGCGTAACAGGCTGTCTTGTCCATGAGCTCACAGGATTTACGGTACTTTTTTCCTTCTTTCATTGTTTTCCTCGTTTCCTAAGCGGAAATTTCTATTCCCATACTTCTGGCGGTTCCTTCTATAATCTTGACTGCTTTCTCCAGGTTATACGCGTTAAGGTCGGGCATCTTGGTTTTCGCGATTTCCTCGACCTGGACGGCAGTTACCGTCCCCACCTTATCCTTATTGGGAATCCCGGAGCCTTTGGCTATCGCGGCCGCCTTTTTCAGCAGCACCGCCGCCGGCGGGGTCTTGGTGATAAAGGTAAAGCTGCGGTCGGCATACGCGGTGATCACCACTGGTATCAGCAATCCCTCCTGTCCCTGGGTCTGGGCGTTAAAGGCTTTACAAAAATCCATCAGGTTAAGCCCATGCTGACCCAAAGCCGGCCCCACCGGCGGGGAAGGGGTCGCCTGCCCGGCCGGAACCTGTAGTTTGATTATCGCTTTTACTTGTTTTGCCGCCATCTCAGGCTCCTTTTATATTATACAAATCAGGGTTTTCCCACCTGCAAAAAGTCGAGTTCCACTGGGGTGGCCCGGCCGAAAATAGACACCGTAGCCTTCAAGGTTCCCCTTTCCGGGTTCACCTGTTCCACTTTGCCGGAAAACCCCACAAACGGTCCGTCTATTATTTTCACGATCTCCCCGTCAGTAAACATTACCTCTGGTTTAGGCGTGGATTCTCCCTCTTTCATCTGATCGAGAATCCGGGCTACTTCTTTGGGGGAAAGAGGGGAGGGCTTGTCCCCCTGACCGACAAACCCGGTAACCTTGGGGGAATTACGAACCACATGCCAGGCTTCATTGGTCATCTCCATTTCTATCAGAAGATAGCCGGGGTAAAATTTCTTGGATACGACCTCCCGTTTCCCCTTTTTCAATTCCATGACGTTTCCCCTGGGGATAAGAACCTGGGAAATCGTATCCTGCATATTCATAGCTAAAATCCGTTGCTCGACATCCTCTTTGACTTTATCCTCAAACCCGGAATATGTATGGATAATATACCAACGCTTAGCCATAAAGCCTATTCCTTCTTTTGCTGTTTTTCATTGCTATTGTCCAATTAATAGATCAGGCTGCCGACTACCTTGCTCAGCCCCATATCAACCACATACAGGAAGAGAGAAATGATCGCCACCATAATCAGGACAGCGGTAGTGGCCGCCACCACCTCATCCCTGTTCGGCCAGCTGACTTTAAGCAGTTCCGCTTTACAATCTTTCAAGAATACAATAAGTCTATTCATCAGGAATCATCATCAATAATGTAACCATTTGGAAATGGCAGGCCAGGAGGGATTCGAACCCCCAACACCCGGTTTTGGAGACCGGTGCTCTAACCATTAGAGCTACTGGCCTGCACAGGCCAGCCAAGTTTCCTTACTTATGGGCTATTTAGTTTCCCGGTGAAGCGTATGGCTCCGGCAGAATGGACAGAATTTCTTGAGTTCCAATCTATGCGTTGTTTTTTTCTTGTTCTTGGTAGTGGAATAATTCCGCTGTTTGCACTCTGTGCAAGCCAATATAATATTATCCCGCATTATCTTTCCGCCTCTTTTTACTATTCCACGATCTCGCTGATCACGCCGGCACCGACGGTCCGTCCGCCCTCC
>JBHHXV010000203.1:0-4390 GCA_046757225.1 bacterium | reverse complement strand
GCCAGCCGTAAAATTATTAAAAGCCTGTCTCAAGAGCGCCTCTTGTTTTCCTCCTTGGAACTGGTGGCTGATTATAAGAACACTTTTTACTATCTTTTAGAGGTTTTGAGAATCGTCAGGATGATCTTGGATTTTGATTTGGACCGGACGGAGTTCCAGATGAAATCTGTTTCCGATTTCCCTTTTGAAGTAGAGGGAAGCCGTGCTCCTGTAGAGCAGATGATGAAATTGAAAAATTTGCTTAATGATAAGAACTCTTTCTTTTTTCCCTTGTTTAATCTGGTCCGGAAGTATGAACAGCTGGAGTCAATCTCTGAGGTTTTCCGCTTAGGCGGGTCAAGGGTAAACGTAATCGATAATTTGAACAAATTATTACTGCTCGGGTTTTCCCGGGAAGAGATCCGGGAGATTATCCTGATCGTTTCCGGGCATGGTCCGATGACCAGAATCGTCTACGGAAAATACCCTATTAAATCCCTGGGTATGCTGACCAACAAGGTTCATGAGCGGGGGCAGACCTACACCAAGGTTAAGTATCTGATGGAGAATTTCACTTTTTGCAGTATTGCCGAAGCCTTGGCCATTAATGACCGCTCTTTCAACGTAAGCCAATGGAAGCATTTTTTCAGCCTGCTCAGAAGCTCGAAAATGGTGATCGGCGACACTGCCAAAGAACTCGATTGGAACCTGATACAGAAAAACGAGATCGACGCCTCCAAAGGGACGATAAACATGACCTGTTTAATGTTGATGAGGATTTGGGGATACTTCTTTCCCCTGGAGACGATAATCGCTCTCAAAGGCAAACCGGATGAAGAGCTTTTGATGGAGGCCAACTACAGTGAAGAGAAAGCGGATCAATTGAAAGAGATAAAGGGATTGCTGGAACTGATGGAACGGTTTGATAAACGTAATTATTCAGACAATGATTTCTCAAAACCCTACATGTTTCGCAATATCCTGGAATGCGAGCTTCACGGCACCGGCCGGATTCTTCCCCTGTTAGGAATGAACCGGGGGTTTAAATTGTTGTGGCTTTCCGTGTTTTCTTCCCTTACTTACAAGTTCAATTTTAATTATCTGCCGCTTGACGACAGCGACGTGGAAAAGCTCAAGGCCGATCTGGACCGGCTTGACGAGTCGATGCTTTCCCTGGATTATCTGGGTGGGATCAAAGAGGAACTGGAGCGGGAAAAAATCGCCTATCTCTATGATACAGGGGTGCAACTGGTTTGGGATGACCAGGTCGGATCTTTAAATATCGGTTATGTCAACCTGAATAAAAGTGTGAGCAGGCTTAATTGTCTGTTGAAGTCAGTGGAAGAGCTGCGGGTTTCCCAGGTTTCTCCTGAGGTTTTAAAAGAGATCGAACGGTTGTTTTTCAGTATCGAAAAATACCCTTCGGTTTTTCACCGGGAGATAAACAGGCTTAAAAAGGAGGGCGGGGAACCGGGCCGGATTACCGCCCTGAAAAAAAGGCTTACCATGGTGAATAATCTGAAGGAACGGGTTCGGGAGCGTTTCTTGAGGGAGCTTTTTAATCCGGCCGAGGTTTATACTGGTTTATCCCTGCTTTACCGGAACTGTTCTTCTCTGCTTAATTTTCTGTTGAAGGAGTTCGGCAAGTATGCGCAGGTGGCGCCCAAAAGGGTGGAGCATTCCCGGACGGTGATCGATTATATTTTAAGATGCGTGGAAAAGTTTCAGGCGTTGGCAGTGGATGACCGGGATCTTTTCAGTAACCCTTTGAGCTTTAACGAGCTGGCTTTAAGAGAGTTCGGCGACGCCCGGTCGGCCTTGAAAATACACCCCAAACAGTTTTCTTATCTGCGGAAGATCTATCTCAGTATACCGGAAGATATCAGGCAGGCTCTTTCCCTTGCCTTGATTTTTCAGGATATCGGAAAGATCCCTGAATACCGGAAAAAGTATGGGCAAACGGTTGACTGCACGGACCATGCCGAGGCCGGGGCCAAAATGCTGGAGATTTCCGGCGCCATGCAAAAACTTACCGGTGATTTGAGGGTCTCTTCCATCGTAATCTCTTTAATAAGGCATCATGGCCTCCTGGGTCAGGTTATCCGGGGGGAATCAACTCCGGAGCAGCTTCAGGAAATCCTGGCCTCCCCTGAATTACTGGACGTTTATTTTCTTCATTCGGTAATTGCGGCCGGGGCGGTCAGAAGCGATTTTCTCACCTATGACAGAGTGGTGAATTTTATCCGTTTATACGCTGAACTGCGGAGAAATATCAAGGGAAAGCGGATATGGAATTATCAGCGTTCTCTGAATAACAAAGCCGGAAGCATGGGGATGGATTTATCGGAAAATATAGAGGAGGAATCCCGCCGGGCGTTGGTTATGGAGCGGGTGTTCAAGTTATCCGGATCCCCCTATATTTACTATTACGAAGCGCTCCAGAAATGGCGGAACCCCCGGATGACCGGCCTGTTTTTCTATAACCGAACCCGGGATATAAAATCGATAGGTTCTCAAACCTACCTGTCGCAATTGGACCGGGCGGTTTTTATTCTGAAGGAGTACGAGCGGATACCCGGAAGCACGGCCCGTTTTCTGATGGAGAGCCTGTATCTCCCTGATAATAATTTCCGGTTGTTTTCAGCGGAAAGCGCTTTATCTAAACTGGATGCAGGCTTCTTATGGAAATTCCTTACTCTCTGTTTTCGCTGTGCCCGGGTGAACGGTGAAAGGGCAACCAGAATAGATTTCATGCCGATAGCCGACCTTATGGATTCCAGGTATGAACTGGTTCGGAATGAATTGAGCGGATATACTTATAAACAGCTGTCTGCTGTTGATTGTCCGAAGGCTTTTTCCGCTTCCCGGAAAAAGGGTATTGTCTTTCGGATAAACCGGAAATATAAGGTTCTTCAGGTGGGATTCAGGGATTATATTAATGAACAGAAAATAATTTCCTACCTGGAGGGGATCGTTAATATAAACGCTCTTGACCAGGCGTATGAACGGATAAAGAGATCCTCCCGGATCAGCCGGTATCTGTTCGAGGATCAAATGGAGCGGATTTCCCAGGGGTATCACTGCCGGCTGGAGGCGGTCAAGATGCTGGCAGTGGAAAGGGTTCAGGAAAGAATGTTGCATATAACCCATAATGTGGTGAATTATCCAAGGGCCTTCTCTAAATTGAAACATTCATTTGAGAGGGCTTGTATGGCGAAGTTTTTTGATGACCGGCTTATTCATTTACTGACCGACAAATATGAATACTGCCTGGGAGAACTTCGCAACCAGTTTATCAGTAAGGTCATAGAAAGAATCAACTGTTCCCATGATCTGCCTGAGCTGGAAAGACAGTACCGGGAAATCAGGAACTTTTTTAAAACCCATCAGTCTTTTTTCCGCAAAGAGCTGCAGCAATACGTCCTTTTCCAATACCTGAAAAAGAAGAGCTCTTTCAGGGTTGAAGGTGATCTGTAATTACATCAGGCAGCGAGTTACTTGCCGGTTACCTACTTTTAAGCTATATTTAGGTTAAGTGAGACTTTTATCCTCCGAAGCGATTGTCCTGCGTGGTTTTGACTATTCGGAAAGCGACCGGATAGTGGTTTTTTACACCAGGGAGTTCGGTAAAATCAGGGGAATCGCCAAGGGGGTCAAGAAGATAAAAAGTCAGGCAGGGGGAGCGCTGTTAAACCTGACCCACTGTTATCTGTCTTTTTATCATCATTCGGCCCTGGTATCGATTAATCAGTGTGAGGGCATTGATTTTCACCCTTCGTTTTACCGGAAAGTGGGCCGGTATCTGTGCGGCGTCTATCTGGGAGAGCTGGTTTATCTGGGTACGGAAGAGAGGGAGCCTAACCCGCGGTTGTTTGAGTTGCTGCGGTTTTTCCTGAAGGTACTGGATGACGGGCACCCGGACAGCGAAACCGTGCTTCGGGTTTTTGAGATCCGTTTGCTGAAGCTGCTGGGGTTGTTTCCGGAATTGAGCGTTTGTGTTTTGTGTAGAGGTGAGTTGACCATGGGCAGTGGCTATAAAAGGAAGATTCCTGTTTCCGTTTCCGCCGGCGGTTTGCTCTGCGGCCGTTGTTCCCGGCGGCGGACTTATCACGCTTTAAGCGCCGGCAGTATAGGATTTTGTAAACAGGCGCTTAAACTGGAACCGGAAAAATTAACCAGACTGCGGCTCGATTCATGGTTGAAGGGGGAGCTGAAACCCTTTTTAAATCAATATATGAAATATAGCCTGGAACGGGAAATAAGGAGCTTTTCCTTTTTAGACTACTGTTAATGTTGACTATTTTTTAAAATATAGTATTATATAACTATAGTCATCAATTGTTGAAGGTGTTCATACTGAACCCGAATAATTCGGGAATCATAGCAAAGCAGATGATATGTTGTTGAAAAT